>JAJYVR010000178.1 GCA_021791935.1 Acidobacteriota bacterium | reverse complement strand
GCTCGCAGCCAGGAAGCCCTCGAACAGGCCGTTGGCGACGCCCTCAAAACCATCACCCCCGACAACGCCGCCGCATGGTTCCGACACTGCGGCTACGGCATACAGCAACCATAGTTCTGCTCTAGTAGGCTCCTGCAACCAACCGAATCCGTTCAACTTATAGCCGGACAGCAGTGATTCCGCATATTGACGCTATGGAGTAATTTGCTGGACCGGGTGCGTGCCATTGGCCACTGCGGCAACGCAGTCCGGTAACCCGCCCGCTGGAAACGGACTGTCCAACACAGTCACCAGCACGCCGGTGTGTGGATTCAGCTCGAATCCCGTTACCGAATTGTCCAGATTGTTGGCCGTGTACAGAAAGCGCCCATACGCCGGTTCCAGCGCGACGCAAGTGGGGCCAGTGCCGGTCCCGTACGCGGCACCCGCCGTCGCCAGGGGATTGCCCGTAGAAGCCTGTATGTTATAGGCGCGCACGTCGTTCGAGTTGTAATTGGTAACGTAAAGAAATTTCCCCCGCGGATCGACAACCATCCCATAGGGAAGCAGGTCCGTCGGGAAGGGTCCATTTACCTGCGATTGCAACGCTCCCGTCGTCAGGATGTTGTAGGCAAGGATCAGATTTTGATACTCGTCCGTCACGTAGACGAATCGGCCCGTAGGATCGCTGATGATGGCGCTCGGTTTTACGCCCGCCTGAAAATTGTTGGCGGCCAGCGGCGTCAGCGTGCCGGTCGTGTAGTCCACGGAATACGCGTAAATCGAATGCGTGCCCTGGTCCGCGACATAAAGATAATTGACGAACGCAGTCGCCGTCACGCCGATGGGTTGCGAGCCGAGGACAGGCGTTCCTATCCTAAAGCAGTTTCCATCGTTTCCTGCGACGGGAGCGCCGAGCGACCCGTCCGTTTGACTGATGGGATACACCACCACGCAGCCCTGCGTGGGAATCGTGTTGGTTGCCAGAGGGTTGACATTGGGCGGAGCAACACCGTTGAATCCCGGCGCATAGCTGTCCACCACAAACAAATACCTGCTGCCGGTATCGATCGTCATCGCAATTGGATACGTGCCGGGGGTGTTGTAGGTGTGGGCCTGGTATATCTTGCCATCGGTCCCGATGTTGAACTGGATCACTGTGTTGTCAATTTCATGCACGACGTACAGCCATTGGCTGTTGTTGCTGGCGGAAACGGCCACAGGAAACTGGCCGCCCGACGGGAAGGGCGAATCCGCCGTCTGCGTGATGGCCCCCGATACGCTATCGATCGTATATGCGCTGATCGAGCCGGGATTGCCCTTGGTGTTGAGAGTGTACACAAACCCGAGCGTAAAACTTGGATTACAGGCTGTAATGCTCAATCCAAGGGCCAGAGACGCAACCAAGGCCAATGTAAGCCGGCCGTATTGACTCCACTTCATGCGATTCCTTTGTCCCCGGCTTTGGGTTCAGCAGCGGGGTAGATTCCTTGCAACCATCTTGTAGGGTTGTTCCCGTTTGTATTGTAAAAGCGCCAACCGGCTTTCTGCTAGCGCCTCGCCGCAAAAGGCGGCGAATTGCAAATTGCTTTTTCCGGCAGAGCTTGGAACATGGCAACCCTTGCATTCTCCCTGGAAAGAAGGGGAAAGGGCCTCCCTCGCAGAGGCCCTAAACAATCTTTCATTCATCTTTTTAGTACGTCCGGCTCGTGACTACTACGAAGGTTGGCTGCCCAACCGTGGGAAATGTGGTGCCCTTGAACATATTGGACAACTGGCCGTTGGTAGCGCCCATGATGCGTCCGGTAATCGTATTGCTGTTGTGGTCGGCCGTATACAAATACTGGTTGGTCGGATCGATCACCATCCAGATGGGTCCCGATCCGGTTGGGAACGGGTTGCTGCCGGAAGAAACGGGAAGCTGTTGTAACTGCCCATTCGTCGTGCTGATCGTAAAGGCGGAAATCGAACTGTTCCCCTGAAAAATTGAGCTTGGGCCATAGTTGGCCACGTACAAAAATTGGTTGTTGGAGTTCGCCACAATGCAATCCGGATAGGTCACATTTGGGATGTTGTTGGTCGGGCCTCCGACAATACTCTGCAGCACGCCGCCGGGCCCAACGGTGAACGGGAGAATCCGTCCGGAACTCTGGCCCAGATCGTTGTCCGCAACGTAGATGTAGGGTCCACCCGGCGCCGAGATGGTGCTCGCTGCCCCCGCCTGAATGCCTAACGTCAATGGCGCGTTCTGGGTCAGAGTCAACTGCCCGTTGGATGAGTTGGCTGCATACAGGAAAACGTCCGGCGTGAAGCAGGACGAGGTTGGCTGCGCGTTCACGCAAGCGGGCGGAGCGGTGTTCGGGCTATACGCGTTGTCCAGCACATACACGTAACCGGATTCCGTCACCAGTCGCACCGGATTGTAATTCACCGTGAAGTATGGCAGTTGCGTCCCGTTCGTATTGAATGTGTTCTGGTTGGTAATCAGCGTCAGCTTGCCATCGCTGGAGTTGATTTGAAAAACCGTGATGTCGCCGCGGCCCGCATTTTGGTCCACGCCGTTGATGTAATCCGGAGGAGCAATTTGATCCAGAACATACAGATACCCTCCCGCTGGGGCCAGTGCGATGGCCACGGGGTTGATGCCGGAAGTGAAATACGTATGCTGGAACGCAATCACGCCGCCGCCGCCGATCGTGTACATGGAAACGTTGCCGGATCCTGCGACGCCCGGCGTTCCCTGGCTCACCACCGCCAGAAAGCGTCCGCCCGGAAGGACCGCTGCCCCGACCGGGGTCCCGCCGGCATTGGCAAACGGCGAGCCCGTCACGGGTGTCAGGTAACCGAAGTCGTGGTCGATCTTATACGCGCCGATCTGATTGAACTGCGCTCCCGTCACGTACATGTAACCGGAGGTGTAGACGCCGCAGCAAGTGATGCTCAGTCCCAGAGCCACTGAACCCATCAACGCCAGAGCGACACGGCTATACTTCCAAAACTTCATGTGTATCCTTCAACCTCTTGGTCTTGGGTGCGACGCCGAGGACTGCCAAAGCAGAATTTGATGTCTGGATTGCTTGCACTCCAATTGTAAAAGCCCCAGCCTGTTTGTGCCAACCGGCCCCGACCTTTAAAACCAAGACTACACACAGATGGAGACGGTTGCCAGTCGGATGTCCGGGAGGCGAATCCGGCATGTCCGCATCGGAGACGGGTGGCCTTTCGCTTCCGGGGGGAACCTAGCAGCACTGGCGATGCGGATCCACGCAGTGAAATGAGGGCCGCCAAGGGCACAACTCGCTCACTATCGGCGCGTCCACAATGGAAGCCAAGGATGGCCCCTCAAAAGATGCGCAACCGGATCGCGAGATATTTTTTCGGATTGGCGCGAACGGCCTGGAAAAGGTTTCGCATCTCCACCACCGCCTGGTCGCTGTTGTTGTACAAGGAAGGATCGTGCAACAGCTTGCCCATCGTTCCCTGGCCTTCATCCGCTCGATGCAGGATGGACTGAAGGTCGGAAACCGTCAAGCTGACTTTATTGCGGAAAGCCTGGTCCTTCGCCAGCATCCCCAGCGTGCCCTTGCCTTCGTCGATCTGGGTCATCAGATTGTTGGCCTTCAATGCAGTCCGATTCAGGTTGTTGTACAGCGCGTCGTCTTTCACCAGCCGCCCCGCGGTGCCTTTGCCGGCATCGATCTGGTCCACGATGTCCTGCAGCCGCGTGATGGTATCGTTGGCGCGCTTGTAGAGCGTTTCATCTGTCACCAGTTTCCCCAGCGTGCCCTGGCCTTGGTTGACCGCCGTAATCATGTCCTGCAACTGGGTCAGAGACCCGACCGCATGGTTGTACAGGTCGGGATTGTTGATGAACTTGCCCAGCGACCCTTTGCCGCTACTCAGCGCATCGGCCAGAGCGTTCAGTTTCGCCAGGATCACGTTGGCCTGCTGAATGGTGCTCTGGCTCGACACGATCACATCGGACAGGCTCGGGGTCTGCAGTATTGGCACTTCACCGCCGTTCGTTAACTGCGGCCCGGTGGCGTGGGAGCTGTCCAGATCGACAAAGGTGTCTCCCAATACCCCTGCTGTTTCCAGAGAAGCGGTCGTGTCCGTGTGCAGCCCGTCCTTGTAGTTCAGCCCCAGGCTCATAATGACTTCCACGGGAGTCAGCTTCCGGTCCGGAACAATGATGATCTTCTTGACCGAACCGATGGTGACGCCCTGCAGGTTGACCGGAGCGCCCGGCTTCAATCCTGAAGCGTTTTGAAAGAAAGAATGCACGACGATGCGGCGGCTGAAGATGCCGCCGGAGCTTCCCGACATAAGAGAAATCAGCAGCGTCAGCGCGGAAAGCGCGACAATGACCAGCACGCCCACCTTCAATTGCGACCATCGAACCTCGTGCTGATTTGGCACAACTTCTCCTGGTTAGAATGGGCCGGTTTGGACGTGCGCTACCGCCATCGCAAATCTGGATACGTCGAGCATAGCAGAGGATTCGCCACATCCGAATGCCGGTTGAACCGCCAACGATGGATTCTAGATGCCGGTTTTTATTGCCGGCCGCGAAAATCCTGCGGATGACACACGCGTCACAAGAACGGGGAAAATGGTCTAATCTTCCAACAACACCTGCGCCAACGCCTCGGTACGAGAATGAGTCAGCGAAATGGCTGCATTCCGAACGCCAAGTTTCTGCGCAACCGCGGCCGCGCGTCCGTGGAACAGTAGCGATGGTCGCCCGCTCGACGCTCGGACCACTTCAATATCGCGCCACGAGACACCGAAATGAATCCCTGTGCCCAGCGCCTTGGCAGCCGCCTCCTTGGCGGCAAATCGCGCCGCGAAACTCTCCGCTCCGTTCCGTTTGCTGCGGCAGTAGAGAATTTCCCCGGGCAGATAGATGCGCTGGCAGAATCGGTCCCCATAACGCGCCAGCACCTCCTCAATCCGTGCAATTTCAATCACGTCCACGCCGCTGCCGACAATCATGGCTGCACGGTATCACATTCTCGGCGGCACACACATAATCCCGATCTTCCGGGCCGCGCGTTGCAACATGACGCATTCAATGAGAAGCCAGTGCCTTGCGTCATTGATTCACTGCACAAAGTTTGTCATCCCGACCGAAGGTCGCTGCGGCGACCCGAGGCGGACGAAGTCATGCGGGCACAGATGTGTATATTCAACCGGCTTCCACCAGGCCATAATGCCGCTGCCAGTGGGCTTTCAAGTGTGCCCACACAATCTCCACCGAGGCCCGCGACATTTCTTTCTCGCCGCGCTCGACAAACCGCGCCGCCTCCTGCCGGGCCAGCTCCAGCAGTTTCCGATCTCGCAGCAAATTGGCCACGCGAAAATCCGGCAACCCCGCCTGCCGCGTTCCGAAAAACTCTCCCGGCCCACGCAGCGTCAGGTCCAGCTCCGCCAACTCAAACCCATCCTGGGTGCGAACCATCGCGTTCAGCCGTTCCTCCGCCTGCGGCGTCACTCGTCCCGATGTCATCAAAATACAATAGGAGCGCGCCGCCCCGCGACCCACGCGACCCCGCAACTGATGCAACTGCGCCAGTCCAAAACGCTCCGCATGTTCAATCGCCATCACGGTGGCATTCGCCACATCCACGCCCACCTCAATCACGGTCGTCGCCACCAGCACATCCAACTCGCCGCGTTGAAACCGGCGCATGACCACTTCCTTTTCCTCTGCCGGGAGCCGACCGTGCAGCAATCCCAGTCGCAATCCCGCCAAATGCGTGGCCCGCAATTCCTCGCACATCGCCACCGCGGACTTCAATGCCGGCTTCTCAAACAGCGACGCGGTCTTCGCCCGCGATTTTGTCCCTGTCCTTTTTTCCGCCGACTTCCCTTTCGTTCCAGTCTTCGCGGAGCTTTCCTGGACCGCCTCCGCTTCCGGATCGTGCGCGAAATCCAGTTCCGGCTGGTCGTCCTTGCTGCCTTCAATCACCGGATACACGATGTACGCCTGATGCCCCGCCGCCACTTGCTTGCGAACAAATCCCCACACTTCCTCGGCCCGCTCATCTTCCACCCGTCGCGTCACAATCGGCGTGCGCCCCGGCGGCAGCTCGTTCAGCACACTCACATCCAGGTCGCCATACAGCGTCAGCGCCAGCGTGCGCGGAATGGGCGTCGCCGTCATCACCAATACATGCGGCTCCGCCGTGTTCGGCTTCTTCATCAGGCGGAAACGCTGCATCACGCCAAAGCGGTGCTGTTCGTCCACCACCACCAGGCCCAGGTTGGCGAACTCCACCTTCTCCTCAATCAACGCGTGCGTGCCGATCACCAGGTTGGCTTCTCCACGCACAATTCGGCCGCGATTCGTGCGCTTCCGGTCTTCATCCAGCGAGCCCGTCAGCAGCACCACGTTGTACGGAGGCTGCCGCTGCGACCGTTCCAGCAACTGTCGCGCCGCCAGATAATGCTGCGTCGCCAGAATTTCCGTGGGAGCCATCAGCGCCGCCTGGTAGCCGTTCTCAATGGCGATAAAGGCGGCCTGCAGCGCCACAATGGTTTTGCCGGAGCCGACATCGCCTTGCAGCAATCGGCGCATCGGCGTCGGTTGCCGCAGGTCCTGGACAATCTCCGACAGCACCCGTTTTTGCGCCGCCGTGGGATGAAACGGCAGCACCTTCTTCAGCGCCTCGCGCACGCGAAGATCGGCGGTAAAGGCTGGCCCCAGCCGCTCCCGCATCCGCCGCCGTTTCAACTCCAGCCCCAACTCCAGAAAAAACAGTTCCTCAAAGATGAGCCGCTGATGCGCCGGCGTGGCCGCCGCTTGCAACAACCGCAGCCCCGTTCCTGCGGGAGGAAAATGCGCCTGGCGCAACGCCTCCGCCCGCGACGGCAACCGCATCCGATCGCACAACTCCACCGGCAACGTTTCCGGCAGCACGCCGCCCAGGTCCTCCAGCAGCCGATAGATCACCCGCCGCAGCCATCGCGAACTCAACTGCGCGCCGCCCAGCGACTCATATACCGGCACAATGCGGCCCACTTCCAGCATCGTCTCTTCGGGATCGTTCGGCCCCGGCAGCACCTCAATCTGCGGCTGGATCATTTTGAACGCCCCGGCGCGGCTGCGCGACGGCTCCACCTTGCCGTACAGCGCCAGCATCTGCCCCGGCTGAAACTTGTCCTTCAAATACGTTCCGTGAAACCACATGCATTTCATGGAGGTGGGTCCCTG
>JAJYVR010000177.1 GCA_021791935.1 Acidobacteriota bacterium | reverse complement strand
AACATCTCCGATTGCAACGCGAATGTAGTGCAGACTCGGCAGTAGCCTGAACTGATTCTGAACCACTTAGGCCATCTGCGGCCTCTTTCGTGACGAACTTCGGCTAGCAAGCCTTCCTCACTGCTCGATACCCGCGTCATCTACTGCGGGGACAATCTCGACCAACTCAGGAAACTTCCGGACGCCTGCGTGGACCTGATCTACATCGATCCTCCATTCAACTCCAACCGCAACTATGAAGTGTTCTGGGGCGAGACGAAAGAGAAACGCTCCTTCGAGGACCGGCATGAATCCACCCAGGCCTATATCGAGTTCATGCGCCCGCGCTGCGTCGAACTGGCACGAGTGCTCAAAAAGACGGGCAGCTTCTATTACCACTGCGACTGGCACGCCAGCCATTACGTCAAGGTGATGCTCGACCAGATCATCGGTGAAAATCAATTTCAAAACGAGATTATCTGGAAACGAACGAGCGCACGGAGTGATTCCAACCGATACAACACAATTCACGACACGATATTTTTCTATACAAAAAGTGAAAGATATACATGGAACAAGCAATATGAGCCATACGACCCGCACTACATTGAAGAGTTCTACACCCACGTCGATCCGGATGGAAGGCGATGGAAGAGGGGCGATCTAACGAGTCCAAACCCGCGCCCTAACATGATGTACGAGTTTAAGGGCTACCCCTCACCATCGAAAGGTTGGCGCTTCACAAGGGAACGTCTGGAGCAATTGGATCGTGAAGGAAAAATACATTATCCCAAGGACCCGAACGGTGTTCCACGATTGAAATCTTACCTTGACGAGATGCCAGGTGTTCCACTGCAAACTGTGTGGACCGATATCAGGCCATTGCACAATTTAGCCGCTGAACGTCTCGGCTACCCAACCCAGAAGCCGTTGCCTTTGTTGGAGAGAATCATCAAATCCAGCAGTAACGAAAATGACATCGTTCTCGACGCATTCTGTGGCTGTGGCACTGCGTTAGTCGCCGCTCAAGGCCTGGGGAGGCAATGGATAGGAATCGACATTTCCCCGACGGCGTGCCGCGTCATGGCGAAGCGATTACGGGACGTATGCAGGCTCCCGGAAGACGAAAAATTGTGGCGCGTTGGCCGCGGCTTCGTTGTGCGCGACCTGCCGTGGTCAGAGAAGCAGCTTCGGGTCATTCCTCCATTTGAGTTTGAAAACTGGGCGGTCATCGCGCTCGGCGGCATTCCCAACAAGGCGCAAGTCGGCGACATGGGCATCGACGGGCGCATCTATCCGGTATCTTCCATGCCCACCACCAGCGGGAAGAGCGCAGGTGAACTCGACTTCATGGACGCCTGGTATCCGGTCCAGGTGAAGCAAAAAGACAAAGCGGGCAGGCCGGACATCGATATGTTTGAGGCCGCAATGTTGCGCGAAAAGCGCACGAAGGGCTTCTTCGTTTCATTCGAGTTTTCCTCCGACGCTCTGCGTGAGATTGACGCCTTCTTTCGGCGAGAGCACCGCACGATTATTCCGCTTACAGTCAGGCAAATCCTGGACGAGAACATCGCCATGAAATTGGCCTAGTGCGCTCTAGTCGTCAGTGTCGGCTGAGGCCTTGCGCAGGCTGATGTCGCCTTTTTCGGCGACAATGTGCAGCAGCACGCCGCCCCCACCGACGGAACCGAAAGCTGTGGAGCGGTCGTTCGCCTTGTTTTGCGTCAGCTTGAAGTCTGAATTGATCTCGCCATCGACGGCCACGCCTTGCACGGTAAACTTCGCATCTTCCGGGACGGTCACGTCCACCGATCCATTGCGGTTTTCGATGTCCATGGCGGCAACCGGATCGACCGCGTTCACGGCGATGCTGCCATCGGAATTTTTTACTCGAACTTCACCCTGAATATGTTTCAAGGCGATGTCCATCGCTCGAGTACTGACCAGCACGGGTCCGACGGCGTTGTCCATCGTCAGATCGCCATCGCTCAATGAGACCGAACCCTCCAGCCGGGCCGCCTGAATCTCGGTGCGGCTGGAATGCAAGTGCACTGGCCCCAGCAGATGGTCCAGGTGTACGTCGCCGAAAAAATCTCCCGTCAAAGTGGAGGACCCTGCGACCTGCGAGAGCGTGACGTCGTTCATGCGCCCGCTGATGTCAAAATTTCCCTGCAGGCCGTGGCCGCTGAAATCCCCTTGATGCATCGCCACCTGGGTAGCGCCTGCGATGCTCGTCAGTTCCACGTCGCCATGGTTGGAGTTGACGGAGACGGCAGCTTTTCGTCCACTGATCGTCACATCCCCGCGATCGACCCGCACCTGCACCGCCGCCGCCGCCGGCATTGCAATGGTCAAATCGGCCACGTGACTGTCGTTGGAGGGCATGTGCACGGTGACGATGTTCCCCGCCGACGTAATCAACGGTTCCAGCGCGTCCAGCTCGCGTTGCGCCTCGCGGTCGGAGCTGCTGTACACGGTCTTGTCGACTGTCATATGCATCTGGTCGTCGCTGCCGGCGGTCAGGACGACATCGCCATGCGCGTTTTGGATCACAACGGTTGCATCGGCGGGCAGGGCATGGTCAATCTGTTCCTTGGCCTGGTGTTTATTGCCGAACATCTCCGCCAGGTCGACATCGTCGCCCAACTGCAACTGGTCCCCGACCGACTGCCAGTTGACGTGGTTGTGCGCGGCGATCATCCCCACAATCGCCAGCAGCAACACCAGGAAAACTACGCCTCCGCCCAGCCTTACCCGCGAGCGGCCGGCCAATGTCAACGATTCCAGCGCCAACAGGATCCCAGCGCCGATCAACAATAGCGGCCACCATTGACCGTACCAATGCCAGAAGTAGTCGACGTTGATCCTGTGCAGGGTCATCAGCAAGGCCAGCACGCCAATGGCGATCAGGAACAGTGGGCCGAGAATCGATCGGTGCGCGGTCCCGCGAATTGAAGCGCGATATGCAGCGCGCTGCATACGCATCTGCATCTTCCACTGGGCGCGCTGTGCTTTCATCTGGGCGCGCGATGGTGGATATTGCGGCGGCTCTGGAGGCATGCCCATGGCGCTACCGGCCTTCTCTGCCGGGATCGTCCGGCGCGGGCGGCTGCGATTGGACAAACGGACCGGAGCCGCCGTTGGATAGTGGAGGCGCAGTCCAGGCCGCCGGTCCGGGGGTGCCACCCGGGGGCCGGCTGGGATTGTAGGCGCCCGCGCCAGCCGCATACTCCTGTTCTTGCTGCCGGGCGCGAACGTCAGCCGACCACACCGCGCGCTCCACCAGCATCAGCAGGCCCAGAACAATCAGGAACAAAGGCCAGCTTGCATCCCAATGCAAAATGTTCCACTGGTTCAGCAAGGCCAGCACGCCAATCAAGATCAGAGTGACCGCGCCGCGCAAGCGGCGAATTTGATACCAGCGATTCATCTTGCACCTCCCACAGGCGGCTTTTGGCTACGGCAAATCGCCATCCATACACCAATGCCAATCAGCAGAATCGGCCAACCGCGATGGATCCAGTACTCGCTGAGAATGCCGAGGTTGCCCAGTAAAAGTGCCAGGCCGAGAACAATCAAAATGACCGCGCCAGCGTGAATTCTTCGATTCGGTCCCAGTGGCCCAGGGGAACAAAGCGGACTGGATGGATACGATGGCTCCGCAGGATTTGGCGGAGTCGGCGGCGTCGGCGGAACGTATGGCGGCCCATATTCCGCCGCGGGAGCGAAGCCGGAGACTGGCCCTGCCGTTCCGACCGGGTGCACCGCAGGCGCGGTACCCGCCGGGTTTTCGCCGGTAGCATTTGGATTCCCGCCAACCCACTGATTTGCCGGCGGAGTGGGCCGAACGCCGAACCACTGGGCAATATCGTTCAGGCCCAGCGGGTTGGGCAAAGGAAGTCCGTCTCGCCGCGCAATCGCAGTCTGATAGGCGTCAAACACCTGATACACGACCCAGCCAAAGACGACCACGCCCAGCACGTCGCTGTAATGAGAAAAATCCACCAGCAGCGCAAAAATCACCACGTGGGCCAACGCTTTGGCAAACTGGCCGTTGTACATCGCGCCGACGCCAGGGATCCAACCAAGGACAAAGGCCAGCCACGGCTCCGTGCCCCAGGTGGGCGGTACGCTTCCCGGTGGAAGCGGGCCGGTTGCCGTGTACTGGAATCCCTTGCCGTCGTTGATGTTGACGCCGTAAGTTCCGCCGCTGGCCGCGCCGATCCGGGCCGCCAGGCAGGGCTCACAACTGACGATGTTGTTGACCTTATGAACGCATTGGGCGCACAGCGGCTTTCCGCAGAACTGGCAGTAGGCTGCAACCGGTGTATCGGGATGATTTGCGCAATTCATGCCGAGTTCCTTTCTGTCACAGAAAAACGACCCACCCGAAACAAGTGCGACAAAGCCTGCGAGCCAGGCCGCCATACAAATTCCGAGAATACCGTTGACACGAATCTTGGCTGCACAGTTTCAACAACGTTCTGACCCGGCGGAATCGGCTGCGCGTTGGACGATGCATCGATCGCCGGGCCGCTGAAGATGGGTGAGGGCTCATCCGGAGTGGAGCGGTTCCGCTGCGCATTCGGGTCCTTGACCGGCATGACGTCCATTCGTTCCCGATGCACTCCATCGCGGTCGCTTTGATCGTTTCGGTCGCCGTGACGACCCTTGCCATCTCTTCCGGATCCCTGCTTTCCTTGAGGATAAACGGTCTTTTCCTGCACAGGCTCGGAGTCGGCTGCCTGCCGCAGTTGATGGACCCGCGACTCAACTTCGTACACGATGCGAAGGTTCTCATAGTAATGCACCACCCTGGCATTGGCCTCAGCATATTGGCGGGTCACCGCTCGACGCATCGCCTGCGGTTCCAGATCGGCGGCGCGAAAACGGGTGAGCTTGACCCCAGCCAGATTCAGGGTGAGCGAGATGGAGAAGAAAGCCATGGCGGCCACCAGGGCCATGCGCGGCTCAAAGACCGTTTTCCGCAGCAACACCACGGAAGGGCGCTGCCAGACCGGGGCAGACGGAATCCCGTCGCGACTGAGGGTCCTATTCTCGCCAACTGTCTCGCCGGGGATGGGGGCTGTTTCAGAATCCGGAGAAAAATGACCCGGCAGGCCATACCGGTCCGCGATACGCGAATCTGTTTCCGTGGGAACCTTCGGCGTCGCCCACCGAGGAAGATGGGACGTCTCCGATGCGCCCGTGGTCCTAGCCAGGATTTTAGCAACCAGATCGGAAGGAGGAGCCAGCGGTTCCATTTTCAGCACCAGCAGCCACTCGCGACCCTTGCGCGCCCGGGAGATTTTCTCGCGGCAGGACGCACATTCGCTCGTATGGGCACGGACCCGCTCGGCCACTGCCGGGGCCAATGAGCACTCGGCCGCCTCAACCCACAACAGATCGACCGCGGCGCAGTCAAGCTTGTTCGATGGGACGTTCGCCGACTTTCCAGCCGGCCTGTCTCTAAATTGGCCGTGGTCCCTCATTTAAATCACCTGCCTTTTAGTACGTTCCAACAGCCTTGCCAGTTCCATTCGTCCGCGACTGATGCGTGACTTTACAGTGCCTTCCGGAATGCGCAAGACTTCCGCAATTTCCTTGTAGTCCATGTCATTTAGATCGCGAAGGATCACGGCCTCGCGCAGCTCCGGGGAGACCTGCAACAGGGCCTGCTGCACCAGCGCCTGCAGTTCGCGGTCCATGCAGTTTTGCAGCGGGTCGGGCTGCTCCGCGTGGATTTTCTCCGCCGGCGACGACGGGCCTTCCGGACCGTCCCAACCTGCGTCCAGCGAATGGGTCGTCTGCTCGGCACGGGTGCGGCGGAAATGATCCACCAGCAGGTTCCTGGTCAGCGTGGTCAGCCAGGTGGGAAAGCTGCCGCGTTCGACGTCAAATGTTTTCAAGTTGCGGTAGACCTTCAGGAATACGTCCTGGGTCAGGTCTTCCGCGTCGCCGGCAGACCCGGTAAAGCGATAGCAAAGACCGTAGACACGACGATGCTGCGACTCAACGATCTGCTGCCAGGCGTGACCGTCTCCTTGCAGGCAACGTCGTACGAGCGCGCTGGTCTCTTCCGTGGAGTCGGAGTTTGCGGGCATCCGCTGTCTGGCTTCCGGTGTCCCCTTGGGTGAGGCATTCGTTGCGCGGCCCATACTGCCGCGTCGGTCCCGCGGATCGAATCGGGCGACGCTGCCGCACGGGTATGACAATGCCGACATTCCCATACAGAGGATACGCGGCCCGCCACCTTTCAGTTCCCTCCCATACTACAAAAAGGCAACGGGCCGGGACGACGGGATTTTTTGACAGAGTACGGATCGCAGGCCGACACTACATGTCGTGAGGGACATGATCCGAGATCACCGGATTTTCATAGAGGGAGTAGTCCCTGCTCACCACCGTGATGCCGCTCTCCGTCACCAGGTAATTTTTGCGATCCTCATTCGCGTCGTAGCCGATCACGGTACCTTCAGGAACCTGAACGTCGCGATCGATAATGGCGCGCCGAACCCGGCAATGGCGGCCGATCCTGACATGAGAAAACAGGATGCTTGAATCGACTTCCCCGTAGGAATTGACGCGGACATCGTGCGAAAGCACGCTATTGCGCACGGTGGCGCCGGAGACGATGCAGCCCGCCGAAACCACGGTGTTGATGGCCATGCCGGTGCGCCCGGGCTCGCCAAAGACAAACTTGGCCGGAGGATATTGCAATGGCCGGGTGCGCATGGGCCAGCTTTTATCGTAAAGATTGAAGATCGGCGTCAAGGAGGCAACATCCATATTGGCGTCGTAGTAGGCGTCGAGCGTTCCCACGTCGCGCCAGTACAGCGCTTCCTGCTTGTTCTCGTCGACAAAATTGAAGGCGTACATCTTGTACTGGCCGAGCATCGCCGGAAGGATATTGTGGCCGAAATCGTGCTGCGAATCCGGATCTTCCGCGTCGCGAATCAGCGATGGAAGCAGCACGTCGGTGTTGAACAGGTAGATGCCCATGGACGCGTCCACCTTGTCCTGGTTGAATGGCGAGCGCAGGTCCGTCTGCTGCGGCTTCTCCTGGAAGCCTGTGACCTCTCCGGTTCGCGAGACCTCGACCACCCCAAAACGGGACACCTCCGACGGATCGATGGGCAGCGTGGCCAGGGTGACATCGGCCCCCGAATCCAGATGCTGTTGCAGCATGCGTCCATAGTTCATCTTGTAAATATGGTCGC
>JAJYVR010000176.1 GCA_021791935.1 Acidobacteriota bacterium | reverse complement strand
AAAGGGAAGACGAATGTTTCAGCCGTGTATTCGGCGCTCGCCTATCGGAAGCTAGGACAAAACGCAGAGGCGCACCGGATGTTGCAAGGGTGCATCCAATCTGCCGCGCAGCCCGATGCCACCGCTGCGGATTTCTTTTCTGCCGGCACCGCCGAGCAGTACAGCAACCGCGTAGAGCAGGCGCGCAAGGATTTTCATCAGGCGCTTGAAGTCGATCCGCTCTTCTGGCAGGCCCGGGTCGCCTTGCAGTACCTTGGAAGTTAGAGCATTTTGTCTGATGATGTAGTGTAGATATGGCGATGGAAAAGCAGACCGGAGTCCGCTTCGGCGAACCGTATCTGTGGCGGGTGTTGAAGCGGATGAACTTCCGGCTCAAAAAAGTCGCTCCAGTGCGCCGGGATAAGCCGGCATGAAGTAGGGAATGAAAGACTCCAGAACTCCTGACATACGGTTCTGAAACCCCTGAAAAGACTGAGGCGCGTCCTCCGAGGGTGCGCACCAATACCTGTCCGCTTTTTTCGTGAGAATCCGATTTCCTTCGTCTTTTCAGCAAATTGCGTAGTTCAACTGCGCACCCAATCCTGTCCGTTTTTGGCCATGCCCACCGGGATCGTTATAGTACCGGAGGATGGCCATCCAGCAAGAACAACCTCTGCCGCCACCGGTGTCATCGGGGGTCCGCACTATCAACGCGCGCTGTGTCTTACGCGCCGAAAGCGAGCACCGCGTCGTCGTGGTGGCGGGGTTTGCCATGCACCGCTACCATGCCCGGGACGCGGTGGCCGCAGCGTATGCAATGGCGTTTTTGGTCGACGCCGGTTATGCCACTCAAAAGGTGGTCGCGGTCGCCTTCGATTGCTAAGAGCGCACAGTGCGGCAACATCAGGAGCGCTGCCACGAGGGCGGGATGGCGGCCCTCGCCACGCGCTCCGGGTGGCGTGCTGGCCGCCGGCGCGTGTGACCAAGCGGCTGCGTATTATCGAAAGCCTCAAAGCGCAAGGGCTGAGCAATCGCGAGATCGCACGACGCCTGGGCGTCACCGAGAACGCCACCCTAAGGACGTAGGGCCCTCACTGGAGCGAGGCACACAGCAGCAGCCTCTGCCGTTCGACACCATTCAGAAGACCGCAGCGACGCCGGCACCGAGTGGCACTGGTCAGGCCTTATCCTTTGCTTCCGGTAAAGAGAAGGCCTCGCCCACTGCCATCGCCGATGAAACCATGAGCGTCGAGTTGAGCCTCGACCGCGACCCTGCCAATCGCGTCTGGGATCGTTTGCTGGCTTGTTTGGGTCTCCTCGACGATGCGACGCCGGTCTTCGGCAACGGCAAGGCTGTGCCGGACGCCGCCATGCTGGTGGCGGTCCGCTTCTTGAAGCGGAAGCTGCGGCTACGGCAGGTCAGCCGGCTGAGCGACAACGGCCACCAGACCCATGTGATCACCAGCCGCTGGGACCTCACCGATATCGAAGTCGCCTACCGCATGTTCGAGTGCTGGCGGCAAGAGAACTTCTTCAAGTAACTGCGCGAGGAGTTTCTGCTCGATGCGCTCGCCGATCACCAGGTGGAGCCCGATGACCCCCTCCGCACCTTACCCAATCCCGAGCGACGCGCCTTGGTCCAGGAGATCGGCAGCGCTCAGGCGGACGTGGCCGAGCTGGAATGGGCCTACGGCGTGGCGGCGGTGGACAACCCCGAGGCGCACCGGCCGACCATGCGTGGTTTTAAGATCGCCCACGGCCAGCTCGGCAAGCAACTCCGGGCCGCCCGCGAACGCCTCAGCGAACTTCTCAGCCATCGTCGCGGGATCCCTCCGCGGGTGCAGGTCGGCGACCTCAGTGACGGCACCGTAGTCAAGCTGGCCGCGGAACGCAAACACCTGACCAACCTCATCAAGATGGTCGCTTACCAAACCGAAAGTGACCTGTTGGCCTTACTCCGGCCGCATTATGCCAGCAGCGATGACGAGGGGCTCACGTTGCTGCACGAGCTCTTCCATGCTGCCGCGGACATCGATGTCACCGAGACCGAACTCCGGGTCGCGATCAGCCCGCTCAATGCTCCGCACCGGACGCTCGCGCGCAGGCACTATGCGAAATTCTCTCCGAGACGGCCACCGTCTTCCCAGGAACCCGTCTCACGATGCGCTTCGCCATCCATCCGCGGCCGCTCCTCGGGCCGGCTTTCCCTGGGCCACAGCCCAGGCCCGCTCCCCTGACGGGGCTCCAACGTCCGCCTGAACCGGACATTTTACGCGAGGGGTATGTTAGGGTTCTGGACTCTGCCCCCAAATTCTGAGGAAACTCCTGCTCAAAAAAGTAATCTCCCGAATCGCCACTTCTACGTCGCGCATCCAAAGCCATCGAATTGTTTCGTTCCTAAGCTTTCTGGCTTTAGAATTGAAGTCCTCAGATCGATTCATCGAAGAGGGCAAACGCTGTGAAGTCATTCTGCTGGGCAACTCTTGTGATCGGCCTTTTGCTGGCCGGTACTGCTTTGGGACAAAACCTCTGCTCCCAATGTGGAGACAACACCCGGCAACAAGTGGAGATGATCGACTCCTCCCACGCCACCTACACCATCGATATGGGCGGCAAGATCGATGGCCCTATGACTCGCGATCCCATCGGCTACTGGGCCTACGACCAATATTGGCAGCCGAACGTCCGCGTCACCATGAAAAACATCGGTGATACTCCGATCGTCAATCCTTGGCTGCAACGCGGCGGCACGATGGATACGCGAACGCTTAAGTCTATTGTGGATTCAATCGTAACGCCCGGAATGAGCGACAAAGAGAAGGCTCGCCGCATTTGGGAATTCGAAATCAACAATCGCTTTCACGCGACCACACAGGATGATGAAGTTGCGGATGTGGTGAAACGCGTCAACGTCTATGGCTACACCCTCTGCTACGACGAAAGCAAAGACATCAGCGACCTGTGGCGTGCCGCCGGGCTGAAAGTGCGCAAAGGATATCCCAACGGCCACAGTCTGGCCGAGGTTTACTATGACGGCGGCTGGCATGAACTCGACTCCGACGAAAGTATCATTTCACTACTACGCGACAACGAGACCATTGCATCCGAGTCGCAAATTGTTGCCGACCACGACCTGATGAAGCGCACTCACACGTACGGTGTGCTTGCCCCGGACAACAGGTTGACGGACGAAGGCGGCGCGGCGCTGATTTACTGGGAAGGCTCGCGATCAGGTGAACAGCCTAGCCTGACAAAACACACCATGGATTTCACGCTGCGCCCGCAGGAATCCATCACCTGGGACTGGAATCCAGCGGGCCGATTCCATGCTGCGCCCTATCCTTCCGATCCCGGATCGAAAGACCCGAACCAGTGGAACAAACGCTGGCGGGTGATCGCTCACGTGATGGACGGAAATACAACCTACGCTCCGGATCTGTGTAAACCATCCACGCTGCAGTATTTGCAAACGACCGGCGTTGACCAGCGGCTTCCCGGAAAGTTCGGCAATGGCTTGTATTTGACGGGGCACACCGGAACCATTGACGTTCCCGTGAACACAGCCTATCCGGTGGTGGGTGGCAGGCTGATCGTCGAATTTGCCCGGCAAAATGTGAACGTCGATACGGTTGCGATTTCGATCAGCTTCGATGACGGCAAAACCTGGAACCCAGTCCAGACCAGCTTCGCCAGCGATTATGCCCGAATGTACGTCGATCTGAATCCATTCTTCCCGCAGACCGGTCCGGCACGGTACCAATATATTCTTCGCTTCACGCTAAACAGTCCCTCAGAAAACCCGCAGGTGACGCTCAACGGATTCATGCTTCGCTCCACGCTGGAAATGGCGCCGTTCGCCATGCCTGGAGTCGTGTTGGGCCAGAACCATTTCACGTTTACCGACGATTCTCCGGCCGCACCCAAGGTGCGAATCACCCATGTCTGGAAAGAGTGCGATGGAAACGTGGCGATACCTGCGGCTCCCCTGGCCGTGACGCCTGCGGAAGGAAAAACATATTCAGGAACGCGCGTAAAGTTCGTGTGGCGTCCTGGATCGGACATCGCGCCCGCGGATTATCAATTCCAGTTGAGCGAATTTTCTGACATGCGCTGGCCGTTGTCGCCCAACTTTAATAAGTTGATCGGCCGCACTGCCTACCAGGGGACGCCGACCTTCGAGCTACCCTACATCGGCTTGCTGAGTCCGGGTCAGAAATACTACTGGCATGTGCGAGCGCGCAGCACCGACCACGTGTGGGGGCCATGGTCAAAGACGTACGTGTTCTCCGCTATCGCGCCCGCCGTCCCGGTCGATGTGACCGCGAATTTCGACCGCGGCAATCGCATTGTAGGACTGGCTTGGCAGAATGGAAAAAATGGAACGCAACCGGTCAGCTATCGCATTTACGGCAGCGAGGAACGAGGATTCACCGCCCACGACAATCGCTACCAATACAACGATGGTCTCAAGGGAACGCAATGGGCGGCTGCGAATCTGTTGCTCGAGACGCACAACGCTAAAGAATCAATCTCTCTGCCAGAGAACCTGTGGCGACCCTACTATCGTGTAGTCGCTGTGGATGGAAAAGGGCGTTTGAGCGGACCCTCCGCGCTAGCGGAACTCTCGCATCCGCTGATCGCGACCAGCCAGCTACCCAACGCTATCGAATCGCAATTTTACAAAACCCAGATCGCGACCAGCGCTTCCATCGGCCACCTTGTGTCCGCGGATGAAAACGGCAAATCCTACCAGATGAAGTTCCGCTACGGGGACGAACTCGCCTTCGAGATGACGAGCGCTCCCGCCGGACTCACCATCGACAATCATGGAGTCATTTCAGGTTTTGTTGGCGACGCCAAACCGGCTAAGTACCTGGTCACAATTCGCGTGAAGGATAGCAGGAAAGGGGCGAGCGATTCTGTCACGCTGCCGCTCACCGTGGTCGGAAAATAAATCTCCAATTACACGCGCAACTAGAGGTCTTGAAGTAAGGAACTTGTGGTAAATGTGTCAAGTTTTCAAGCCGCCAGTTTTGCCTTGTCGGCCCAGACTTTGATTTCCAGTTCAAGTTTATCGAAATAGCGCCGGAGAGCTGCGTTGGGAGTGGGAAGGTGGTGAGCGCTATGCGAACCACAGGTTCTACGAAGTCGGTGTGGTGTGGTTTTGCAGGCTGGGCAGCCTTGCGTGCTGAAGTAGTTTCCACTGATCGGGGAGCCAAGGCGAGAGTTCGTTCATTCGCGTTGTGGGCAGGTTGGTCAGCAACTGCGTGAGATAGAGTTGCGGGTCCACGTCGTGGCGGCGACAGGTGCTGGTCAGACTGGCCAGGATCGCCGCCGTCCGGCCACCGCGCGCATTGCCCACGAACAGCGAGTCCTTGCGATTGAGCGGGTGTACATCATTTTGTGTAAACGATCATGACTGTCCGGTTTAATTTAGCTTTGTCGCCGTCAAGCCCATTGATACGTGCATCTTGCAGCGATTCGAGGGTGTCCACGATTTGAATTGCGTGGCGCTCATTTGCGATGCTTTCGGGATTCAACCACCGGGAGTGCCGTAGGAACATGGGCAAGACGCTGTTGGCACCGGTGATGGAATTTGTCCCTTGGAAGACCGTTGGACGCATCATCGAACGGCACAAGGGCGACGCGGGAGTTCGCACGCTTGGCTGCGCCGACCTGTTTCGCATCATGGCCTTTTCTCAACTTACCTGGCGCGAGTGGTTGCGCGACATCGAGGTTTGCCTTGAAGCCAATCGTGCCAAGTTGTTTCACCTGGGCATGGCCACAGCTCCGGCCCGTTCTACACTGGCCGATGCGCTGAACCTGCGCGACTGGCGCATCTACCACGCACTGGCCCTTCGACCGATCTCGCGTGCACGAGCACTGTACGCCGAAGGTCCCTCGGTGCTGGGACTCGACGCAGCGGCGCTCGACAAGAGCCGCTGGCAGATCGAATTGTTCTTCCAGTGGATCAAGCAGCACCTCCGCATCAAGCGATTTCTCGCCACCAGCGAGAACGCTGTGAGAAGCCAAATCCGGTGCGCCGTCGCCACCTATGCACTGATCGCCATCGTCAAGAAGGAACTGAAACTCGATGCCTCGCTCTACACTTGTCTACAGATTCTGTCGGTCTCGATTTTCGAGAAAACCGAGATTTCATGCGCCCTTCAGCCCTATCTCCACAGAACCGACCAACTGGATTCCGCTAACCAACTGAATCTACTCGACATCTACCCGGACAGCAGTGTTGGGCAGTGAATATAAATAAGTACTTCAAATGAGGCTTGCTGTGCGATAGCGTTCGTGCATGGCTGGCTCTTTGGCCGACATACGATGGCGTTATGAGGCATTGTCCCCAGTTTTGGACGAACGGGGGCGTCGTCGATTTGCCGCTGCCGAAGCCAGCGCCTATGGTCACGGCGGAGTGAGCGTGGTGGCGCGGCTCACCGGCATGGCCCGCAGTACCATTGCACGTGGCGTGGATGAGATCGCGCAGAAGCCGGAAGTGGAGACCACGCGGATACGCAAGCCTGGGGGTGGACGCAAGCTGAAACGCGTCGCGGATGCCACCTTGCTGGCCGATCTCAGGCGTCTGGTGGAGCCGGCTACGCGGGGCGATCCGATGCGTACGCTGCTGTGGACATCCAAAAGTCTGCGGCACTTATCTGAGGCGTTAGCCGCAAAGGGGCATTCGGTTTGTGCGATGGTGGTTGCCGACTGCCTGCGGGAATTGGGGTTCAGCTTGCAGGCCAATCGTAAAACCCGGGAAGGCGGCGGGCACATGGACAGGAATGCTCAGTTTCAGTATCTCAACGATCAGGCCACGGATTTTCTGGCGGCCAATGAGCCAGTCATCTCCGTCGACACCAAGAAGAAGGAGTTAGTGGGCAATTACAAGAACAACGGGCGGGAATGGCATCCAAAGGCTACGCCGGAAGCCGTCAATGTGCATGACTTCATCGATCCCAAACTGGGGCGCGCCGTTCCTTACGGAGTTTATGACATCGCCGATAACAAGGGCTGGGTGAGTGTGGGCACCGACCACGATACCGCCAGCTTCGCCGTGCAAGCGATTCGCCGCTGGTGGTGGGCGATGGGACACGAGCGCTATCCCCGCGCCAGCCGCCTGATGATCACCGCCGATGGCGGCGGCAGCAACGGTCACCGTGTGCGTCTATGGAAGATCGAGTTACAAGAGTTAGCCAATGAGTTAGGCATCCCCATCACGGTATGC
>JAJYVR010000175.1 GCA_021791935.1 Acidobacteriota bacterium | reverse complement strand
AGCCATTGAAGAACGGCGTGTGCCGCCCGCCCTCTTCCTTGCTCAACACGTAAATCTCTGCCTTGAACTTGGTATGCGGCGTAATCGAGCCCGGCTTGGCCAGCACCATGCCGCGCTCCACATCTTCCTTCGGAATGCCGCGCAGCAGCAGTCCGGCGTTGTCGCCCGCCAGACCCTCATCCAGTTGCTTCTTGAACATTTCGACGCCGGTCACCACCGTCTTGCGCGTCTCGCGGAAGCCGACAATCTCCGTATCCTCGCCCACCTTCACCTTGCCGCGCTCGATCCGTCCCGTCACCACCGTGCCGCGCCCGGAGATCGAAAAAATATCTTCAATCGGCATCAGGAACGGCTGGTCGATGGCCCGCTGCGGCATCGGCACGCTCTTGTCCACCGCTTCCATCAGCTCGTCGAGTTTCGCTTCCCACTGCGCTTCCCCGTTCAACGCGCCCAGCGCCGAGCCGCGAATCACCGGCACATCGTCGCCCGGAAACTGGTACTTGCTCAGCAGTTCGCGCACTTCCATTTCCACCAGGTCGATCAGCTCCGGATCGTCCACCGCATCGCACTTGTTCAGAAACACCACAATGTACGGCACCCCGACCTGCCGCGCCAGCAGCACGTGTTCCTTGGTCTGCGGCATCGGTCCATCCGTCGCCGCGACAACCAATATGGCGCCATCCATCTGCGCCGCGCCGGTGATCATGTTCTTGATGTAGTCGGCGTGGCCGGGGCAATCGACGTGCGCATAGTGACGGTTCTTGGTCTCGTACTCCACGTGCGCGGTCGCAATCGTAATGCCGCGCTCCCGCTCTTCCGGCGCGTTGTCGATCGTGTCGAAGGAACGAAATTTGTTGTTCGGGTTGTGCTTCGACAATACCTTCGTGATCGCCGCCGTCAACGTCGTCTTGCCATGATCGATGTGCCCGATCGTCCCTACATTCACGTGCGGCTTCGACCGGTCAAACTTTTCCTTCGCCATTGGTTGCCCTCATCCCTTCCGTTCGATCTTTGAAATTCGTATTGCTGGTCCAACCCTGCTGCAACTGCGTCCTGTTGAAAAAACTATGTCTTGCTCTGGCCCCGCATTATGCCTTGCTCTGGCTGCGCCCAATGATCTCGTCGCTCACCGAGCGCGGAGCTTCTTCATACCGGGCAAAGTGCATTGAATACGTCGCCCGGCCCTGCGTGGACGAACGCATGTTCGTCGCGTAATTGAACATTTCCTTCAGCGGCACGCTCGCCTTGATCACCTGCGAACCGCCCGAGTGTTCCATGCCCTCAATGCGTCCGCGGCGCGAATTGATGTCGCCGATAATCGTGCCCATGTGCTCTTCCGGGACGGTCACTTCCACCGCCATCACCGGCTCCAGCAGCACTGGACTTGCCTTGCGAGCGGCTTCCTTGATGGCCAGCGAACCGGCAATCTTGAACGCCATTTCGTTCGAGTCGACATCGTGATAGCTGCCGTCGTAGAGCGACACCTTGATGTCCACCATGGGAAAGCCTGCCAGAATCCCGCCTTCCAGCGCTTCGCGGATGCCCTGGTCGATCGGCTTGATATACTCTCTCGGAATCGACCCGCCGGTAACGTCGTTTTCGAACTCGTATCCTTTGCCCGGATTGGGCTCGACGCGGATCTTGCAGTGTCCGTAGTTGCCGGAGCCGCCGGTCTGACGAATGTACTTGCCTTCCGCGTCCGCGTGCTTGCGAATCGTCTCGCGAAACGCCACCTGCGGCGTTCCCACATTCGCTTCCACTTTATGCTCGCGCTTCATGCGGTCGACAAGAATTTCCAGATGCAATTCGCCCATGCCGCTGATGATCGTCTGTCCGGAATCTTCATCCGTCCTCACCTTAAAGGTGGGATCTTCATCCGACAGCCTGGACAGCGCCATGCCCATCTTTTCCTGATCGCTCTTGGTCTTCGGCTCGATCGCGACGGAAATCACCGGCTCCGGAAATGTGATCGCTCCCAGCGCGATCGGCGCATGAGGATTGCACAGCGTATCGCCCGTCTTGATTTCCTTCAGGCCCACGCAGGCGCAAATGTCGCCGGCATAAATCTCGGAAATGTCCTCGCGCTTGTCGGCGTGCATTTTCACCAGCCGCCCCACGCGTTCCGTTTTCCCGGTGCGCGGATTCAGCACCGTGTCGCCCGTCTTCAGCGATCCGGAATACAACCGGATAAAACTCAACTTGCCGAATTGATCGTTGATCAGCTTGAAGGCCAGCGCGGCAAAGGGTTCCGAATCTTCCGGCTTGCGGATCAACGTAATGGATGGATCGGAAGGATCGATGCCTTCCACCGGCGCGATATCGACCGGGCTGGGCAGATAATCGACCACTGCATCCAGCAGCGTCTGAATGCCTTTGTTCTTGAATGCGCTGCCGCAGAGCACCGGGAAAACTTTCATCTCCAGCGTCGTCTTGCGGATCGAAGCCTTCAACTGTTCCGGAGTCGGCATCTCGCCTTCCAGGAACAAGTGCAGCATGTCGTCGTCGTACTCGGCGACCGTCTCGATCAACTGCATTCGAAACGCCTCCGCCTTCTTCAAAAGCTCTGCGGGAATCGCTTCGACCGCGTATTTCGCACCCATGGTCTCGTCATTCCAGACGATGGCGCGCATCTCCACCAGATCCACCAGCCCTCGGAATTTCGCTTCCGCGCCGATCGGAATCTGGATCGCGACCGGGCGCGCGCCCAGCCGCTTGCGGATGGTCTCAATCACATGTTCGAAGTCCGCGCCCGCCTTGTCCATCTTGTTGACAAAGCAAATCCGCGGGATCTTGTATTTGTCGCCCTGCCGCCAGACCGTCTCACTCTGCGGCTGCACCCCGGAAACCGAATCGAACAGCGCCACCGCGCTATCCAGCACGCGCAGGCTGCGCTCCACCTCGGCGGTAAAATCCACGTGACCGGGCGTATCGATAATGTTGATGCGAATATCGCGCCAGGTACACGTCGTCGCGGCGGAGGTGATCGTAATCCCGCGCTCCTGCTCCTGCTCCATGTAATCCATGGTCGCAGTCCCTTCATGCACTTCACCGATGCGGTGCGTGATGCCGGTATAGAACAGGATGCGTTCCGTCGCTGTCGTTTTTCCGGCGTCGATATGCGCCATGATTCCGATATTGCGGCAACGGTTTAACGGTACAAGACGGGCCACGGTGCGATTCTCACTTCGCGGGATTTCCTCCCGCAGGTTGTTGTTGCTAATTCCCTAAAACAAATCTGTCATCAAAATAAATCTGTCATCCCGACCGTAGTCCGCTTCAGCGGACGCAGTGGAGGGACCTGCTTTTTCTTTTGCGCTACCAGCGATAATGCGCAAAAGCCTTGTTGGCTTCCGCCATGCGGTGTACGTCTTCCTTCTTCTTCATCGCCGCGCCGCGACCATTGGCGGCATCCAGCAATTCATTCGTCAACTTGTCCACCATCCCCTTTTCGCCGCGCGCCCGGCCATACGTCACCAGCCAGCGAATCGCCAAAGAGGTCCGGCGCTCCGGGTTCACTTCGATCGGGACCTGGTAGTTCGCGCCGCCCACCCGGCGGGTCTTCACTTCCAGCAGCGGCTTGCAGTTCTCCACCGCCTTCTTGAACAGCTTCAACGCCTCATCGCCGCCGCGCTGCTCCAGGTTCGTCATGGAGGTGTAGAAAATCTTCTGTGCCGTCGACTTCTTGCCGTCCCACATCATGGAGTTGACAAACTTCGTGACCAGCGTCGAGCCGTAGATCGCGTCCGGCACCACTTCCCGCTTCGCAATGTGACCTTTTCTTGGCATAGCTGCTTCAATCCTTTTGCTTGCTGACACTCAACATGCTGCCGGTGCCCCATGCAAGCCGTTTTGTGGCTTGAGTGGGAGGAAAACAATCTCCTACTTGGCCCCGGCCTTGGCGCGTTTCGCGCCATACTTCGACCGGCTCTGCTTGCGATTCGCCACGCCCACCGCATCCAGCGTGCCGCGCACCACGTGATAGCGGACACCCGGCAGGTCCTTCACACGGCCGCCGCGGATCAGCACAATCGAGTGCTCCTGCAAATTGTGGCCAATGCCGGGAATATAGGTGGTGACCTCAATTCCATTCGTCAGGCGGACACGCGCCACCTTGCGCAGTGCGGAGTTTGGCTTCTTGGGCGTCTGCGTATACACGCGGGTGCAGACACCGCGCCGTTGCGGGCAACCCTGCAGCGCCGGGCTCGCCGTCTTGTATCGCGGCGCCGTCCGGCCTTTCCTGACAAGCTGACTGAATGTAGGCAAGAACAATCTCCTTTACTGCCGTACTGCTCAATTCTGAAACTCTGTCATCCCGGATCGCCAATCACCCTGGGTGCCCCATTCAAGCCCTCTTTTGGCTTGAGTGGGATGGAACCGCCTTGGGTGCCCCATCCTTGCGAAGCAAGGGTGGTATGGAACAATGTCCGCATCGCAAAAAAGCTATCTGTCATCCCGACCAAAGTTCTCGCCGCAGGCGAGAACGCAGTGGAGGGACCTGCTATTCTTTCTAAAACTCTGTCATCCCGACCGAAGTTCTCGCCGCAGGCGAGAACGCAGTGGAGGGACCTGCTTTTCTTTCTAAAACTCTGTCATCCCGACCGAAGTTCTCGCCGCAGGCGAGAACGCAGTGGAGGGATCTGCTTTTCTCTAACCACTCACGCAAAATCTGCGCTTCACACAACCTGCCCGCCCACGCAATGGCGGACTGGCGATCTCCGCACACACGCGATTTCTCGCACAGGGGCGGAGTTACATCCAAATTCTGTAGTCTGACTGAAACAACGACGGTGACCGGCTTCTACCGCTTGCCCGCTCCGTTTCGCTGTTCTGCCCCGCATAGCCCGCCAGGGTGGCCGGTGTCGCAGGTGCAAAAGGACGAGTATCGAAATCCTGTTACAAATTGCTCGGAATCAATGCAATCCGCTGTCGACTGCCAGCGGATGTGGACGGGCACACCAAGGCGCACTTCCGTCCCTCGCCAAACTTCACAAGAATATCAAAATTTGCCGAATTGTCAAAGCTCTGAGCTTGTCGAGTTGTCAAACACCCGAAGAAATTGCAGTTGGCAATAAGACGGTTGACGCGCAGTAGTGCCCCTTAGAAAGCCACCGCCCACGGATAATTGCAGATCGGCCCTCGGTCCAGAAAGGCGGCAAGTTGTGGCATGTATTGTCTGCGCTCGCAGTATTCGTATGTCTTATTTCCATATCTGTAGTGGACCGTAATGTCCATTTGAAATACGGGACTACCGGAAGCAACGTGGGGAAAGATATTTGGTCCGAGATCTACCGTCACGAGATAAGAATGCCCTGGGAAAAGCTCAAATCCCTTATATGGCAAAGGGTTGGAGGGGGCAATCTGTTTTCCATTGAGCCGCGCATCGATGATAGGGTTGACATCCAATCCCGGCACGGAGCCAAAGTTCTTGATCGCGATGTCTATTCTCATAAAATTTGCGGTTGCAGGATTGCTGAGGACAGTTTTGGGATCGACTACAGAACCGCTAGGACCATTAAGAAAGAAGGTGGGCGTAGTCCGTTCCACTCCAACATATGGCCGATCCACAGCGTCGTAGGTGTCTTGCCCGTTCTTGACGAGCAGAAACGTGAGGAAAGCGTAGATTACGACGGCGAAAAGAGTAAGCCATCCTATAATCTCCATCCGATGGTTGTGGGATTTTGTTTCTTTCTGATCGGGCGTGTACTGAGTCATAAGGGCTGGTTCAAACCTCACGCCAACTTCCCCGGAAACTTTAGCGCTGCCATCACATTTGCACTGATTGTGTTCTGCGCCTCCTTGATGGGATTGGGAATGTGCCTTGTTGGCTCTCGGTTTGGGGTGCTTTTTTGACATATTAATTCTGGGAGTGATCCGAATGGATGAAACACGAATATCACGAAGGGCCGAAGGCTGGCGAGAACTTTGTGAAGCTGGCGCGAGCTATTCTTCAGGCACTAAAGATAGAGTTCCGAAGAAACAGGCCAAAAAGGGTTAAACGCCGCAAGAGATTAGCTGCCTAAGCGTAGATGGTTCGCCCACACCAAAATCTGGGTGCCCCACATCCCGCCTCTGAGATGCGGGAAGTTCTCTTTCAACCCAAGCCCATCCTCATCCTCTCAAGCCCGCTTGCGCTTGCTCTCCAAATCCCGCAGCCTCAAGCTGCGCAGCAGCGCATTCAGCCGGGACTGATACCTCTCCAAAACATTTCATCTTTCGTTGCGCGAACTCGGCTTCACCCAGCGGTGAACGGAAAGTATCTCGTCCGGGTTTGCAAATGCGAATGCAGCAAAGCACAGCGCCAGCACCGAGTGGTCGAGCGATGCCCCGAAGTATTGCCAGAAAGCCGCATGTGGCCCCGGGTAATTCGACGAAAACAGCAGCGAGAGCATGTAGACGAACCCACACGCGCTGGCGGGCCGGACCATGATTCCGAGCAGCAGCGACAGGCCGATGGCCAACTCTCCGTAGGCGACGAGGAAGGCCAGCACGCGCGCATGGGGCAGAACAAAGTTTCTGAGGGTTGGAACCATGAAAGGGTAGGCACCCTCCTGTAGAAAGCGATGGACCCAAATCTCCATGCCTCCAAGCGTGAACTGCGTGCTCAAGACCTTGTATTCCGCGAAGATGAGAAACAGCACGCCGATCGCAACGCGCAGTTCGAGCATATTCACGCCAGAGTGCAGCAATCCATGGGCCTGCGGCAGCCCGTGATTTCAGTGGACATCAAGAAGAAGGAACTGGCGGGAGACCTCAAGAACAGCGGGCAGGACTGGAGACCGCGAGGGAAGCCGGAGAAGGTGCGGGTGCACGACTTCCCGGTTCCGGAACTCGGGCGCGCCTCGCCCGACGGCATCTACGACCTGGCGCAGAATAGCGGATGGGTGAGCGTGGGCATCGATCGCGACACGGCATCGTTTGCGGTTGCAACCATACGACGATGGTGGCGCGCCATGGGAGCGGAGAAATACCCGCAAGCCAAACGCCTGATGATTACGGCGGACGGTGGAGGCGGCGACGGGTCCCGTCTGCGTCTCTGGAAACTGGAACTACAGAGGCTGGCCGACGAGACCGGGCTGATCCTGACGGTCTGCCATTTCCCGCCGGGAACCAGCAAATGGAACAAGATTGAACACCGCCTGTTTTCCTTCATCGGCAAAAACTGGCGCGGCAAACCGCTTACAAGTCTGCAAGTGATCGTGAACTTGATTGCCGCAACCGCAACGCGAAAAGGACTGAAGATC
>JAJYVR010000174.1 GCA_021791935.1 Acidobacteriota bacterium | reverse complement strand
AACCGCGCTCGGCGGCAACAGGGCGAAGGCCAGAGGCAAAATCGCCAGCCGAAGCAGCCATGCCGTGCTGCGTTTCAATCTCGGTCTACGACTGGAGCGATTCAAGAGCGATACCCCTCAATGCGTTCTGGATACGGGATGCATCCAACTTAAAACTGCGTCCTGGGACCGTACATCCTGTCCGGTTGGCACAGGCGATTCACCCGGCAGGAGTTTCGTGCGCGGCTGACAACTCGGCTGGGCACTTTCTGCTTCCCACCGTACAATGAATAGGGCAAGAACGAAAGAGCGCCAGAACGGAAATTCAGATAGAGATACGGAATCAATGGGGTCAGGACATTTCATGATTGGAAGCAATGGCTTTACCCGGCTCTCCGCCAGGGATGCGTTGAGGCTGGGAGTCTGGTTGTTTGCCTGCCTGCTTTGGATTGCTGGGCCACAGGTCGAAGCACAGGATGGTCAGCGGCAGGTGCCCAACGCGCCTGGCACCAACATGGCGGACGCCGGCCAGAATGGGGCCAGTACACCCAACCCCCAGCCCCAGCAAGGGCAACAACCTGGAGAAGGCAATCCGACTCCGTCTTCTTTAAACTTGCCGAATCTGCTGCATGGCGTGACGCCCGGAGAGGGCGCGCCGCCGCCCACCAGCAGTTCCGCCACGCCCGCGCCGGAAGACCAGACCAACCCGTCGCCCGCGCAGCCGCAAACTGCGCCGTCCAATGGTCCGGCTCCGGTGATTCCGCCCAAGGGCGAGGGGCCATCGGTGGCCACCTACACCGTGCGGACGCGGGTCAACTTTGTTCTGGTGCCGGTCACGGTAAAGGATTCCCACGGAGCGTTGCTTCCAGGACTGACCTATAACGACTTTCAGATTTACGAAGACGGCGTACAGCAGCGGATCACCTTCTTTAGCGAAGATCCATTTCCGCTGTCGGTGGCGTTTGTTGTCGATCAAAACCTGCCGTCGGACACGATGAAAAAGGTCAACGATGCGCTGAGCGCATTCCAGGGCGCGTTTGCACCGTATGACGAAGTGGCTGTCTATACCTACGCAACCCATGTCAGCCAGGCATCAGGATTTACCGGGGCGCAGAGCGCGCGCCTGGCGGCCGCATTGGATCGGGTGAAGTCTCCCGGTCGCTATATGGAGGTCCCCAGCAACACAGGCGCCATGGCGGAAGGCCCCAGCATCAATGGACAGATGGTCGATCCCAATGTGATGCCGATGGGCCAAGGCAACTTTATCGGCATCATTCCAAAAGAAGTTCACGTGCTGAACGATGCCATCCTGCGCGCGGCGACCGACCTTTCGCAACGCGGCCGGGGACGCCGAAAGATGATTTATGTCATCAGCGACGGCAAGAACCAGGGGAGCACAGCTTCGTACAAGGAAGTGGTGCGCTACCTGCTGACGAACCAGATTGCCGTGGATGGGACCCTGGTCGGCGACTCGGCGCTGCCGGTGTATGGGTTCCTGGATCGCTTCCACATTCCTTGGCAGATGGCGGACAATTTGCTGCCAAAATATGCCAGCGCCACTGGAGGCATTCTGGATGCGGAGCTTTCCCGCAACGCCATTGAGGCCAGCTTCGCCAGAGTTGCCGGCCAAGTACGCAACCAATACACGCTGGGCTATTACAGCCACATCTCGGTGCTCGACAGCCGCTTCCGCAAGATTGAGGTGCGCGTGCTGCTGCCGAACGTGCAGGTGATCGCCAAGCAAGGCTATTATCCTCTGGCCACAGCCAACCAGTAGCGCTGCATGACGGCGGCGACGACGACAACCGTCATGGGCCTGGGCGCGGCGTTCATCTGGGGCGCGGCGGATTTCAGCGGCGGAATCGGCGCGCGTTATGTGCGCGTCTACTGGCTGCTTGCCATCTCCCATGGGTCCAGCCTGATTGCCTTAGTACTGCTGGCGAATCAGTTGCATCAACCGCTTCCGGACGCGCGGATTCTTGCTTACGGATTGGTCTCCGGTCTGGCCGGCGGCACTGCGCTGCTGGTGTTTTACTACGCGCTTTCGCTGGGAAACATGGGGACGACGGCGGCGGTCACCGGACTGCTGACGGCGGCGCTTCCAGTTTTATTTTCACTGACTACGATTGGCGCTCCCAGCCATCGCCAACTGGCGGGCTTCGTGCTGGCCGCCGGGGCCATCTGGCTGATCAGCAGTCCGCCCAACTCCAGCGCGAAAGCGGTGGAGGGGCAGCGCAAGAAGCTGGTTCTGGCGACGATTTCCGGGGCCGGTTTTGGCATTTTCCTGATCGGCCTGCGGCAGGCAAACGGCGGCGGACTGTTGTGGCCGCTGGCGGCTTCACGCGTCGGCAGTTTGACGCTGGCAATTGCGGGCGGCCTGATTTTTTGCCGGAGCCGCTTTACCGCTGAACAGGAGCCGCATATTTTGCTTCCTTCGCAACGTGCAACATCCATTCGGAAGTTTATTTCACAACGATGGGCGATTGGGATGGCCCTGGCGCTGATTGCCGGCGCATTCGATACCAGCGGCAATTTCCTGTTTGTCGCCGCAACGCGCATTGGAAGATTGGATGTTGCCGCGGTGCTTTGTTCGCTCTACCCGGCTTCGACCATTCTGCTGGCGGCGTGGCTGTTGAAGGAGCGGACCAGCCGGCGTCAGGCGCTGGGCATGACGGCGGCACTGGTCGCGGTCGCGCTGATTTCCTGATATAGATTCTTAAATCGTGCGGTAGATGGTTCCCGGCTGCATAACGTGTCCCCAGCTGAGAGTTTCGGCATCGGGAAGATGGAAGTTTGTGCCCGGAATGAGCCCTGTCTGGATGAGCGTTCCAAACTGGAAGTACACCGCATCCATGTCGGAAGGCAGGCCGGGATAGTGGCCGAAGCCGCCGTCGGCATTTTGGCAGCGAAGCGCCCAGCGCGCCGCTTTGTCGATGGCCGCTCGGCACGCGGCAGAGTTTCCTCCGAGCTGACGCAGAATAAAGACCGCGTCAAAGCAGGCATGCACGTCCCAAGCAGGATCTTTCAGCTGCCATCCTCCATCGGGTCGCTGGTCGCGAAGAACCCGCCTCACGATGGCGTTGGCCTTGGGCGTGGGGCGACCGATCAGTCGATAAAAATGCACCAGATGAAACGTGGATGCCACATGATCGCCGAGGTATCCATCCGCTGCCTGATGGTTGAGGATGTGACGTTGCAATGCCATGCTGTACCCGTGCGGAAACCTTACGCCGAGTGCCGCGTAGAACAACGGGAAGAAGCTCACCGTGTACCACGGTAGTTTCGTGAAAGCATGGTTCTCGAAGAATCGATCCAGAACGTGTACCGGATTCACTTGCGGCTTCGCTCCCCATGCGCGCAACCCCACCGCGCCCTGCACCGTGTTGTAGAGAATGGCGAGGTCGGACTTCGGATCCAGCTCGCCGGCATGATTCACAAACACGCCATCCGGCTGCTGATGGCGCTGGATAAACTCCACCGAATTTTCTCTATCCAAAAGCGTTCGGCCTTCAGGCTTTGCCAGGGTTGCGGCATACGTGGCGGCAGCCAGATCGCTTTCGGCAGTATCGGAAGATCCTTTGTAGCGTGGATCGGGAGATGGCGAATATCCGCCGTCCTGGCGCGCGCAATTTTCAATGAACTGGAAGGTTGTGTTCTTGACTTTCCGACCATCGAGCGCGGAAGACGTTGCCAGTTCGCCGACGAATGGAGTTACGCCGAAAGCAGACGCTTCTAGCGGAACACCGGCTGCCGCAACCAGAGCCCACTGCAACATGTCCCGTCTTGAAATAGTCTTCATCCCAGGTCTCCCATGAATAGTTGTATACGCACCATAGTAGTTATAGTTCGGCACGCTTTCAGCGGGGAGTATGTCCTGACATTTCGAAAACAAAGAGGGCAAATCAGTCGAACTGTTCTACAGGGCTGGAAACTGGAAAAGCCGCACGTAAGTGTGCGGCTCTCTGCATCGAAAATCGGAGTCCGGATTGACCCAGGCCACCCCAATTTGATGTTTCAGTCGGGAGGGTCGTCGATCTCGGGAACTACTTGACTTCCGGGGTCGTCTTGGTTGCATCGTGTTTTTCAGCTTCGTCGGAACTGCCGATGCCCTTGATGCCTTCCTTGAATCCCTTGATGCCTTCGCCCAGGCCTTTGCCCAGACCGGGAAGCTTGCTCGGTCCAAAGATCAGAAGCGCTACCACCAGAATCACTACCAGATGCCAGGGCTGTAATAAGTCACCCATACTATGTTCTCCCGCAGGCATGTTCGTCGCCTGCCTAACCTACTCAATCGTATTGTCGCACACTCGCCCCACCCCTTGTAGCTCCAGGAGGGAACCCGCGTTGGGCCATGAAAGTCATGGATCGGTTTCCTGGAACCTGGGTGCTGGCGAACCGAACCAATGGCAACTTGAAGACGGTCTATTGACCGTCCGCCGCGTCCCGGGTGCCATCGAGCGGATGTACGGTCGCCAGCCGGCTGCGGATTTGTTCATAAAACTTCCAGACATTTTCTCCTTCCCCCATCGTCAGCCGCCGATAGACCTTCAACAAGGGATAGAGCTGCGACCCCGATACCAGCAAGGTGGGCACGGCAGCGGCGCCGCCGGGATATTGAATCAGGTCCCAGCCGCCATGCCAGTACCGCCGCACCACCTCTCCCAGGTAGCCGCCCCACAGCTTCACCTGCTCCTCCACCTGGTCGTTCTCCAACAGGTTCAGGCTGTTGCTGACGCCGGCGAGAATTGTTTCCAGGGATTCGATACTCTCCTCGGAGTAATCGAGCTCAAACCCAAAGCGGTCGCGGGCGGTCTCGACGGCGCACTCGGCACAGCTTTGCATCATTTCGGCGATGGATTGAAATTCAGCCATACGTTCAGGGTAGCAGTGCGCGAAGGAAATATGGACCAAGCTGCGAATCGCCGCAGCGCGACCTTCGTTTCAGCCAGCGTACCGCAGTGAGCATCCGGGACCGCAGTCTATTATTTCCTTCCCTTATTCATTGTCGTAGGGTTCGGGAACGACGGGCAGCGAGACCAGGTCCACGGTCAAAGGATCGTCGCGCAGCTTCAGGTAGAGCGTGGTCCCATTCGGACGCGGGACCTTGAGCGTGTTGCCGGCAAATCCCAAGGGGACGGCGGTCGGGCGCGTAAATTGGTCGGTGGCCGCGATCGAATCGATCAGGAAAAGATTTTCGCCGGTCACCGTGCAGGGCTGCGTCGGATTGGACGGGCACTCAGCCTGTTTCAACTCCGGTAAACGCACCAGGTTGGCCAGCGGCTGCCAGTCGCCCGGAACGCCGGAAGCGGCGACAGGACGGAAGCGGAGCGGACCGAAGGCCGACGTTCCAAAGGCCTTGGCAGGATCCAGTGTGGCGAACACGGTCTGCGCGTCCTGCAGGGTCATGGTGTTGTTGGCCAGACTCAGCGTGGTGTCGAAGCCGCCGTCCGCAGCCGCCACTTCAACGGTTTCGTCGCGCGGAAATTGCTGCGGCGCGACCGACTTCAAGAAGAAATTGAGATGCCCATATTGCGGCAGGTCATTGTCATTGCCCAGATGAATGAAGGACGAACTGCCATCCGGGACCAGGGCAATGCTCTTGCTGAGCAACTCCACCCGCGGACGCGGGGGCGCAATCGCGACCGGAACGTCGAGGACGCGGCCGTCTTTCAAGTGGACGCGCGCCGTGATCGTTGCGCCCTCGACAAAGACTTTGGAGCCGGCGAGATTCGTGGAGGTCTTCAGTTGCAGCGAATCTTCCGCGCCAGGATGCTTCAACGACCCCACATGGAAGACGATTCCTCCCATCTCGACGGAGACGACTTCCTGCAAATGGCTCCCTGTCATGTTCCCCTCGTCATCGCCAGCGTGCAGCACCACTCCGGAGACGACGGCCGACGGCGGATACACGTGGACCGGGACCTTGTCGGGCTTGCTTTGGCCGTACTCCGCGACAGCGATGGTATAGAGGCCCTGCGACGACCGGGTGACGGGAAGGTTGACTTCCAACAGATTCGGCGGAGTGCGGGTAAAGGTCGTCTTCTCCATTTTTCCCGGCGTGGCGGCAACGGTAACACCCTGGACGCAAACGACGCTGTCGGCCTGCAGGCGCAGCGTGATTTTGTCGGCAGCGGTCACGTCCTTGCTCTCCCCAGGCACAAACGCCCATTCCTGCGGATGAGAATTGGTGAAGGCGAAGTCCGGACCGTTCCAATCGTCAAAGCCCCATTCGCCGCGCAGTTGCCCGGTCACGGTCCCGCTAACGGGCGAGGCTTGCAGGGCGTGGGCATCCACCACAAAACCGCCGCGCTCCGCATTGGGAGTCGCGGGAAGTTCGACCGAGCGGCCTTGCGTGTCCTGTACGTGCAGCACCAGATCGTGAGCGTAGCCGGTGGAAAAAACCAGCGGCGCTCCTTCCACAGACAGCACCAGCTTGGGGCGCTCCAGGCAGAGCAGTTCTTCCGGATGCACGGCGCGCAGCATTGGAAAATGGACCGGGGCAACCGGGGGCAGACTCGCCACCATGACGGACTTGGGATTGCTGAAGGAAGGAGGGTTGCTCAGTTTCAACTGAATTGCGCCGTCGTCATTGACGGACAAGGCCGGGATATAGGCATATTGCGCCGTGTGCATGCTGCCCATGATGCGCACCATATCCACGACTGCGCCCACGTAGGGGCTGTACATGCCGCCGCCGGCAGCGGTGGAAACGCTCAACTGATTGATCATGTCGCCCGCCGCGCCGGAGGTCAGCGCCGTTACCATGGACTGGCTTTGGGCATCGTTCAGCACGACATTTTCTGGGTCCTGGATCAGGCAGGCTTCCTGTTGCTCGGGCGCCAGATCGAAACAGGACATATCGATTTTGAGATAGAGGGTCCGGGCGAGCAATTTGGCGCGCTTTTCCAGGCCAGCCGGATCGGTGGCGGAGATTTTCTTCACCGCATCGACATAGGCATCGAGGCGCGAGCGGGTCAGGTCGGCGGCGTACAGGTCCTCGGCCGCGCGCACAAACACTCCGGGCCGGGAGCGCACCGCCGTCCGCACGGTGGTGAATCCTCCGCCTGTCACCGGTGCCCAGAAAATCAACGCCTCCATCGCGCCGTCTGGGACCTGGACGTTGACGCCATCCTTCCGCACTTGCGACCGCCAGGTTTCCACCTTGGTAAACCAGTTTTCTGGCGGAGGGTTCAACGGGCCCCGCAAAAATACGGGAATCAGCAGATAATGGATCGATTCGTTGGCGGCCAAATCGGGATGCAGCCACAT
>JAJYVR010000173.1 GCA_021791935.1 Acidobacteriota bacterium | reverse complement strand
TGGATGCCGGTCGGACCGGATGCCTGGATTTGCTTGCGGATCGCCGGATTCCGCTCCAGATTCCAGCCCTGCCAAAGATTGACATAGACGTCTTTGGAATTGCGGGCGGACAGCGGCGCGGTCCCGTATAAGGCGTTCTCTCCGTCCACAATGGAGACTGTCCACCACGAATACCCTTGATGCGGATACCCGCCAAACTCAATTCCACGCTGTGGGTCAGCAAAGGTGAATGGATTGGCCGTCGTCCCAGGGAGCGGGCCAGTCCCGGTGGGATTGACATAGGCCGTCTCGTCGTAAATTGCATAGTCGGTCAGGTTGATGGTGCGCGCCTGGGTAAACGGAAGATCGAGTTCAAATTGTCCATACCGGACATTGAGATCGTTTTTGGGAACGTGCAGGTAATATCCAATAAAATTGTTGGCCTTGATGTAGGCATCTCCCAGGCCCCCATCGGCCCCTGAACCACCTGTGGCGAGGTCGTCGTCTATCCAGAATTCAAGGGAAGGACCAAGGCTGCTGGCGGCAATGATCGTAAAAGTATTGGGTTCAAAAATGTCCGTTTGCGGCACGAATCCTTGCGTGGCAATAAGGGCCGATGGCTGAGGGCTGTTGTAGTTGAAGTAGCCGGAGTAGCGGAATGCGATTGGCAGAATCGGAAGTTCTCCTGGCCACATGGAATGGGGAAATGCCTCTTTCTGCGCCGGAGCGCCCAGCATAAGTGGCGGCTCTTTCACAAAATCTTCATCGTCCTTTGGAAACTTGAAGCCGTTCATCTTGAACGCCAGTCCAAAATCATTGAGCTCCGGCCAATTGTTGTGGCAGGTGGAGCAGGCGGTGTGATACTTTCGCGCGAAGGCCGGGATCGCCGCCGCACGCGGCGCTGAAGCTTGAATCGCTATCAAAATACCTGCCACCAAGAACGTTGTGGCAAGGGACAACCTGATTTCCCGATCCATCGCTGACGGTCCCTCCCGTGTCGTGTTTTCTCTTGTCTAATTACAGAGCGCTTGCTTTAAATTTCTTTGGTACATGACTGCGTAACAGATGAGCGCCTACTTCAAAGAAAAAAGAGAGACCATGGGCGCTTACCTTGGATGTATCGTTCGGGAGTAACTCGGCTGCAAGTGCGGCGAACTCCACCGCCGTCACAGGCGATCCCGCGCTCGGCCTTGATGCTTTCAAAATATTCGGACGAAAAACACCGGCAACAGATGCCATGCGCCAGCAACGCACATCCATGCCTGCCGCGCAGAAATTCGCGCGCCGCGCTTGCACAAACGCAACGGGCTTCTCCGCATCGAGTAACTTCCGCAGCCGAGGGTAAAACGGACGCTCCGGAGGAAACTGCCAGTGCTGTGCGACCCACAAATCTTTCTGCTTTGCCTGCTGCTCTTGCCTGCCCATTGTCATGTCCTTTAGAGGCTTTCCAACTGCTCCTGTATCCCTTCAATCAATCACTTTCACTACAAGCCTGAATGTGATGGCCATCACACTTATGCTTGCGACTTATGTAGTATGCATGGTCAGGACATGGGAACCCTGTAGTGGAGGGCTTCCCTTGCGGCGCGCTTTTCTTGAAACAGCCCGGGCGAACGAGAGAATTGCGAGGATGAAGGGGCCCATGTTCCATAGGTTTTGGATTCCGCAGACACGACCAAGCGGTCTCTATTGCGCCATGCCATCGGAAAGCGTACCTTCTGCTGTCCTATTCTCCCAATTGCGAAACAGGTACGGAGCGGTCAAGAGGGCCTGAATTCCAATCCACGTTAGATAGCAGGCAACTGCCGTTACGGCGCCGATGCTACTAAGGTCAGATTGTGTGGACAGAAGAATCCCGATAACGGATGTTGCTCCTGCAAGAACACACAGCATGGTTGCCTTTCGTGGAGAGGGTCGCAAATGGAAAGTAAGTCCTACATACAAGATGCTCCACAAGAGGCCGTACAATCCGGCGAGCAGAACGAGTACATCCAAAGGGGCCAGGCGGTGCAACCAGAAAACCAGCCAGCAAACAACGGAAAATATTCCGGCCGAAAAGTAAATGTATAGCTCGCGATGACGCTGTACCCTATTTGCCAACAGTCCGCGATAGGCAATAAGAGCTTGCCCCAGCAGGCTCACGGCTGTCAGGGACACGGCGACGATGTAACCTAACGACCCGGCTTTCGGATTTGTCATGAAAGAACCCAGGGAGCAAAGCGCCATTCCGACGGCTAGCGTGAACACTCCCTGCCCCATCAAAAAACCGTGGCCAATCTTCCATCCCTTTACCATTGCAAGCATCTCCCGTCGAACATCCTCCGCAGTCCCCAAGCCCGTTCCTGTTTGAACAAGGAGGCGGGACGCTGAGATTCAAAACGGCACTCCGTACGCCGTACCTGGAATAAAGCGCGAACCAAAGGCAATGTGTGCGGAACATTATGCCGGCAGCGTGGCTGTTCGTATATACCCAAATTGCATCTCTTGGCGGATTACCCTTGGCAGGAAGTCGTCCTTGCACAACTCTAAGCGGCGACCTGCCAATTGTTATTCCTTCCATCTGTCTGCGATCCGTACGACTTCCTCCACAACCATCCCGGTCGCCAAACTGGGGGAGCATGCATACCGGCACGTTCCACCTTTGCGACGGACTTCTTTAGAGTGTTCTTAGCGGTCTTTGCATCCATCAAGGCGAGCAACAGGATTCCAGAATCTATCGATCATTCCAGTAGTGTCTGTGACGGGGCACACGTCCCGCTGTGATGGCTGTCACATTGGCGGCGTCCATCGAATTATGTTGGCATGTAATTTACTGACGGATGGCGGTAGGTTTGCACAAGCATATCTACGGCATCCTTCATGAAGGACCAAACGATCGAGGCCTGACTGTGGGAGTTTCGCAAGTTCGCAATGTGTTTTCTGCGATTCCAGCACGTAAAACCAATACGTCACCCGGCTTGACGGCACTAGAAACATCTGCGCTGCGTGTCGCGTATGCCCGAAATTTCCCCGATTCCGCGCATAGACGGTCGCATGGCGATGCGTGCCACCATGAAACAGGTAGGGCCCGATAAAACAGTGCGGGGCCTTGGATCTGGCAGGCGATCGACGCGGCGCTCCGTCCGCTGCCGGAAGCCGAGGCCCCACAGCAGGTCGAGAACTGGGCCGGGCTGCACCCGAACCAGCCGGATGGCCCGCAAATTTTTGCGGGCCTCTGAAACCGCTCGCTACCGGGACTTCTCAGGGGGATCCTGCTCGCGCCAACACGGAGAGAATCCGCAGACGCGTTTTTCGAGGTCTTCCTTTCCGCGCGATTCTGAGACGCGGTAGGGACCTGCTTCCACTTACATAGGCATGCCGTCCTTCATGCCACCCAGTACGCCGCCCGTCTTCGTAATCTTGTCCACATGAATGCTCTTCCCGGACGGATTCACTTTGGCAACTACCTTCACGTTGTAGCCATAGTAATCTTTTACTGCGTAGGGATTTTCAATCGCCCAAACCTTCTTCTGGGCATCGACGAAAACCGGAAAATATCCGTTCTCGATGCATTTCCGCACGCAGCCCAGGCCATTGTCCATGTGCATGGAACCGCACTTGGAATCGCTGATGTAGCCGACAAGCGTTTGGGGTTTAGGGGTTTGGGCAGCGCTGAATACCGTGATGCCGCCAAGGGTCAGGATGAGTGCCAGACGTTTCATGATCGTCTCCCATGAGTCGTTCGCCCCGCAAAGGGCGATTGCTACCAGCGTACTATCGTTGTATCCAGACGCATGCCGCATTGGCATGTCATCTGTGTACCTGTATCAAAATATATTGCATGCCGACGGGCCCGGAAGCAAATCCGCTAAAGGTTTGAGCGTTCAAGCAGACATTGTAGCCTTTTTTTCGCCGCGCTCGCTCCGAAAAGCAGGCCGGAAAGCAGTGTCGTATCGCGTGAAAGCGAGGAGTTGAAGCAGAAACTCGAATTGGGACATTTCAAGGGCAAAACAGAGCAAGGCGCGTTCGTTGTACGATCTGACATTCTCCCTCCGCGCCCAAGTCGGTTTCCATTCAGGCCTTTTTCGGCGTAGACGAACGACACATCGCAACGCATGTCAAGGCCGCGCCGGATCGATCCGGAAGTGGTTGCCCAAGCCCGCATGGCGGTCGTCGGGACCGGCGACGTGAAACACCTGCGTGCCGCCCAAGCCATCCTTCTACCTGCACTGGCGCATACCACACTGGAGCAAACTGCGGCGCTGCTCGGGGTGGGCCGCGCCAGCGTGCCGCGACTGCAACGGCGTTTCCGCGAAGGACTCCAACCGACCCGAGTGACTCGCCCCTGGGGTGGCCGCAGGCGGGCCATGATGACGATCGAAGAGGAAAAAGCATTGCTTGCCCCGTGGGCGGAACAGGCCCGCGATGCGGGCGTATTGGCGGTCTCCCCTGTGCGGGCGGCGCTGGCCGAAAAACTGGGCCGGGAGAAGGTCGCGGCCTCGGTGGTCTACCGTTTGTTGGCCCGCCATGGATGGCGCAAGGTGGCTCCCGACACCCGCCATCCCAAAAGCGATCCAGCGGCGCAAGCGGAATGGAAAAAAAACTTCCGGAAACGCTGGCTACCCTGCTGAAACCTGGGAGGGTAGCGGACCGTCCGGAAGTTGGCTTGCCCCGTTGGCTGCCCGTGCGGACGAACTTCGAAGCCGCACCGCCTGGCCCTGGATAGTTAGCCTCGACGTGTACGCTTATTATCATTAGCGAGGAGTTTCAAAATGAAGCTGTCCAGGATTGGATGCATTGCGCTGACCGCTACATTTCTGTTCCGTGGGATGACGTTGTCGCAGGTTGAGAGGGTGTCCGAGAGTCACGCTCTGGCCAACTCCACTTCTGTAAAACCGTTCCTGGGCAGATGGGACTTGACCTTGTATGCTCCCGATCGTCAGTACCCCTCGTGGCTGGAGCTAACTGAAAACGGGGGCCAGTTGGAAGGCAGGATGGTTGGGCGCTGGGGGAATGCTCATCCAATTCTGAACGTGAAGATACAGAACTCCGTTCTCACTTTCTCGTCGCCCAAAGATGAAGAGGGTACGCGTGATGACATGCCCTTTCAGGCGAAACTAGCCGGTGGGAAGTTGTCGGGGACCATGGCCGGCCCGGATGGAACTACCTGGCGATGGACTGGCGAGCGAGCACCCCTGTTGGGGCGCACCGCGGTTGCGCAGTGGGGCAAGCCAATCCCATTGTTCGATGGGAAAGATACCAAGGGCTGGCGGTTCGACAATCCGAGTGCCGCCAATATCTGGACCGTGAAAGATGGGATGCTGATCGGCACGGCGCACGGAAGCAACATAATTACGACGCGTAAATTTCGCGACTTCAAGCTGCACGTGGAATTCAATTGCAAACCGGATTGCAATACCGGCGTGTATCTGCGCGGCCGTTATGAAGTGCAGATTGCCGATAACGCCGGACAGGACCCGCCGAACCGTCGAACTGGCTCTGTGTATGGGTTCCTAGCGCCGTCTCCGGAAATCCCTCTTGATCCGGGGACCTGGCATACGTTCGATATCACATTGATTGGGCGAACGGTAACGGTAGTGGAGGATGGGCAAACGGTCATCGACAAGAAAGAAATCCCGGGCATCACAGGAGATGCGCTCAATAGTCACGAGGGGCTTCCCGGCCCGATCTATCTGCAAGGTGCAGAGCCCCACGGCGGGACCTCCTTTCGGAACCTGGTCATCACTCCGGCAAAGGAATAGCGCCGCAAAATCGCTGGCGTGAAACAACGATCGAATCCACATCGAATCCATGACGACGACTTCCAGCGGCATACTTCACGAAATCCTTGCGGCAAGAAAGTGCATCCACGATTTTATTTCCTGTACCCTGTGCCAGCATTCGGCACATTTGTCAGCGACGACCGGCCAGCAGATTTGCCTGAAGCTGGATAACTTGCGGTGCGCAGGCGCGTTTAAGGAACGCGGCGCTTTAAATAAAATCTTGCTTTTGAGCGCGGAAAAGTAGCGGTGCGGAGTGATTGCCGCCAGCGCGGGACTTCGCGCCTCCAGGCCATCTCGTCGGCGCTACAGGACGCTGGCAATAAATTCGAGCGGATTGCGTAGCGACGAGTTCGCAATCCGTAACGACTGCGGCGACCGACGTTCGCAGATATTTCCGCGCGGCGATCGCCACCGACGAAATTACCCAGCGACGCCGACCAGGCTGGCATCGCGCGCATTCGAAACAGCGCGTAAATACTGGTCGACAGCCGCAGCCGCCTTCCGTCCCTCGGAAATGGCCCACACCACTAAAGATTGGCCCCGCCGCATATCGCCAGCGGCAAACACTCCCTCGACCGTGGTCATGTAGTTATTGTCGGTCGCGACATTTCCTCGGGAATCGAGCGCCACTCCCAGCTTTTCAATCATGCCGTTGCGAATAGGGCCAGAGAAACCCATGGCCAGCAATACCAGATCCACTTCAAGAACAAATTCACTGCCGGGTTGCGGCTCGAACTTAGGCGGAGGACCCACTTTGACGCCGTGCAACTGTTTCACATTGCCGTGCTCGTCGCCGACAAACTTTGTCGTTGCCAGGCCCCAATTCCGCTTTCCGCCCTCCTCGTGAGCGCCTTCAGTCCGCAGTTGCATCGGCCATAACGGCCAGGGTGTAAGCGGCGAGCGCGTGGAAGGCGGCATCGGCATGATCTCAAATTGCTCGACCGAGAGCGCCTTCTGGCGATGACATGTTCCCAGGCAATCGGCGCCTGTGTCTCCGCCTCCAATGATGACCACTCTCTTGTCGGTGGCCAGGATCGCTCCCACTTCCGAAACCGCATCGCCTTCGCAGCGCCGGTTTTGTTGCGGAAGAAATTCCATCGCGAAATGAATGCCCTTCAACTCACGACCTGGAACGGTAAGGTCCCGAGGCTGCTCCGCCCCGCCCGCCAGCAGAATGGCGTCGAAGTCGCGCTGGAGATCTTCAACCGGGACATTCTGACCGACGTGCGCGCCGGTGACAAATGTCACGCCTTCCAATTGCATTTGCTCCAAGCGACGATCGAGGACCGTCTTTTCCAGTTTGAAATTCGGAATTCCATAGCGCATCAAACCGCCGATTCGGTCGGCTTTCTCAAATACTGTCACTGCATGGCCGGCACGCCGCAGTTGCTGGGCGGCCGCCAGACCTGCCGGCCCGGAGCCCACGACAGCGACTCGCCTGCCGGTAGAAAACGCAGGCGGCTCGGGATGGACCCAACCCTCTTCATAGGCATGGTCGATGATATTTTTTT
>JAJYVR010000172.1 GCA_021791935.1 Acidobacteriota bacterium | reverse complement strand
ATCCGCGGCCATCGAATCCCATGGTTTTGGGAAGCCGACGATAGTCCTTCCTCGATTGGGGCAGGGTTCATTCCGGATTGTCGTGACCGACGCCTACGAGCGTCGATGCGCTCTTACAGGTGAGCGAACTTTACCTGTTCTTGACGCCGCGCATATCAAGCCATATTCAATTCAACAACGCCATGAAGTCTCGAATGGACTTCTGATGCGGAGCGATCTCCACCGCCTATTTGACGAAGGCTACATTACAGTCGACCCGTTGGATCGAAGAATTCAGATCAGTGGTCGCATACTCCAAGAATTCGAAAACGGTAAAGAATACTATAAGTTGCACGGTCAGCCGATTCGCGATCCCGTCAAAGCCATCTATCGACCACTCGCCGAAAACCTCGAATATCACGCGTACACAATTTTTCGATAAATTTTGAAATCACGGAGGGGGGCAGTTTTAGATACCCCTGTCTCCTATCCCCGCAAACGAATGCTCCGCTTGAATTCGCGGTTCAAGGATCGGCGGGCGCGGGGGTATCTTGAGGTGTAACTGATCCGGTTGCAGCGTTCTTTTGCGCGGACACCAGGCTGCGTACCAGGCGAGTGGGAACAACGGCTTGAAAAATGGCGCGCTTCCCTTTCTGCTCGACCTTCATGCTGCGTACGAATGCCTCCCAGTCCGTGGCGTTTGCGTCATGCGAATCGATGGTGACGCGGGTAGAGCGGACCAGACCCAGCGCCAGGTCCACCATCTCCACCGATTCTTTTGCGGCGGCGGGGTTGGGGGCAAGCTCTTCCAGTCGCAGACGAACCGACCCCAGATAACGGACAGAACCGATAAATGCGGCGCCTGCCGGCAGCGACACCGGCAGACCGAAGACGTGAAACTGTACCCCAGGGCCGGTCGGCGGTTCGATTTCGCCGATGCCCCACGCTTGCGATAGTAGCGGAACCTTTGAGTAGTATTGCGACAACAGCGTGTCCCCGGTAAAGGGCGAAGCAGCCGCCTGAAAGCGATCGACGATGGAATGGATCTGTTCCGCCGTCGGCGCATTGGAAACCGCAACCAGGTCATACCCCAGCACCACCACCCGCACGGTGCGTCCCTCGTGCGCAACCGAGTAGATATCGTGTCCGGCGTAGTTTTCCGGGGTAGACGCCTGCGCTTCCAGGTAGGCAGTCAAACGCTGTCCATCGAACCTCCCTTGAAATACCTCCGAGTAAGCGACGGCGCCGTTGGGGCCGTTGGCATCCGCCATGCGATGAATGGCGAAGGCCGCCTCATCGAGATCGCGTTCAAATACAATTCCCGTCGCGTCGATGAACTTCTGATAATCGGTGTCGTGGGCCACTGGGTGTTGGTCGAATCGAGTCAGCGAACGCAAGGGCTGCAGATCGAAGTAGACAATGCCGTCGGCTTCCGGAAGGAGGCGCGCGACTTCAGGAGGCGCTTGCTTACGAAGATAGACTGCCGTGACCAGCGCACCCAACAGGGCCAGCGCAATCGCCAGGCTGATCCATGTGCGTTTACGCATAAGCAGGCACAAACCTCATGCGCGGAGTGCAGGAAAGATGGATGCGGGAACCAGGTGTACGACTTCGGCCACTTGAATCAGTCATTGAAGTTGCATCAAGCTACAGTTGCGCCGTCTTACGGAGTTCCTTCCGGGGCGATCCTCATGGTAACGGCGAAACGTGATTCCGAGCATAGCATGAATCTGCCTCGCAAAGAATAAACCTTGCAATGCCGGCCGCGGTTGCTCTTCATTCTGAGACCCGGGTCAACTCCAGCCCCTGGCCGATGGGCAGCGTAACGGAGGTTGAGCCGGGCTGCGAACGCACATGCGCGACATATTCCGCGAGCCGATGAGAAACGACGTTGTCGGCGACAACGACAGCGCCGGAGCGGAGACGCAGCATGTCGAAAAAGCGGATGTAGTCGTCTTTCTCGCAGTCGATCAGGACGAATTCCAGATCGATCGATAGCGGCAGAGTTCGAGCAGCATCACCCAGGCGAAAATCCACGAAGTCGCTGAGTCCGAGTTTGGCAATTGTCTCTTTTGACTCTGCCTGCCGCACCGGTTCGATTTCCAGCGAGACGACTCTCCCTTGCGTCTGCTGCGCAGCGGCCGCCAGGGCGATGGTAGAAATGCCGCTGGATCCGCCAATCTCGACAATTTTTTTCGCCCCAATTCCAGAAATCAGGGCAGAGAGAAATTCCGCGCTTGCCGGCGCAAGGTTGCGATGACGCTCCGAAAAAGGAACGCCTGTACTGTCCTGCTGTACCTTGCGGGCCCACAAGCGCTGAATCTCCGTGCGTTGGCGTTCATTCAACATAGCAATTCCAAATTTGCCGGTAAGAACGGGCCGCTACTGTTGCTCCGCTTTGACGGCTGCCTCCGCCGCCTTAAAACCAATCTTCGAATGGTGCCCGTCGCAAAAAGGCTTGTTGACAGAAGCGCCACAGCGACATAGTGCGACCTTCTCTTTTCCGCTCAGGTCGTAGCGGTTTCCCTCGGCATCGGTCAGCTCCAGTTCCGACAAATCCCCTGTAACCAGGAAGGGTCCGTTCTTAAGTGCAACAGTCTTGATCGCCATCGTGATTTTCTCCGTAGATTTATTTTGAGGATCGATTTCTTCCAGGCGCGCTGCCCATCCGCAAAGGAACAATTGAGCAGGCCTGTCCGCAGTAGATGCTGCGACAGTCCCAAACGGTTCGCTCCATCGAAATTTGCGGACTCTTTTTACTGGATGAGCATCGGTTCGTCTCCGTTTTCTTTTTCTTCCGGCGGAATCACGACGGCGGCGGCGACTTTGTCCGGCTCCTCCAGGTTCAGCAGACGCACACCTTGCGTGGAGCGGCCCGCCGCGCGCACCGTTTTGGTATCGATGCGGATGATCTTGCCAAACTGGCTGATCACCATCAGTTCGCTCGAATCGTCGACCAGGTTGATGGAACATACCTTGCCGTTCTTCTTCATGGTCTTCAGGTTGATGACGCCTTTACCGCCGCGTGTTTGCAGGCGATACTCGTCCACGTCGGTCCGCTTGCCATAACCATTGTCGGTGACAGATAGAATCAGGCAGGCGCAGTCCGCCCCGCCATCGCTCTTCTTGCGTTCCTTGGGAGTGACCGCGACGCCAACAACATAATCGTCCTTGCCCAGGTCGATGCCGCGCACGCCATACGCGGGGCGTCCCATGGAGCGGACGTCGTTTTCATCGAAGCGAATCGCCATGCCGTCATGGGTAGCGAGGAACACGAGCTGTTTGCCGTCGGTAATTCTTGCGGCGACCAGTTCATCTTCTTTGTCGATGCCGATGGCAATGATTCCCTTGGACATCACGTTCGAAAAATCTTTCAGCGGAGTTTTCTTCACTGTCCCGTTGCGCGTGCCGAAGAAGATGAATTTCCCTTCCTCTTCCAGGTTGCGCACCGGCAGAATGGCGCAGACATTTTCGCCAGGCTGCAAATTCAGCAGGCTGGCCATGGCCTTGCCCTTGCCTGCAGCGCCGACATCGGGAATCTCATACACCTTGAGCCAGTACACGCGACCCGTGTTGGTGAAGCAAAGCAGATACGCATGGGTGGAATCGATGATGAGCTGCTCGACAAAATCCTCTTCTCGCGTGCGCATGCCGAAGCGTCCCGTGCCGCCGCGGCGCTGCTGCCGATAGGTCGAGATCGCGGTGCGCTTCAGATAGCCGGAATGCGAGACGGTAATGGCCACTTGCTCGTCCGCAATCAGGTCTTCCATCTGCAACTCTGCCGTCTCGTCCAGAATCTGCGTGCGGCGCGCATCGCCATATTCCTTCTTGACGGCTTCCAGTTCCTTGACGATGACGCTGCGCAGCTTTTTCTCGCTGGCCAGAATCGATTCGTACTCCGCAATCCGCTCGCGGACTTCGGCCAGCTCCTTCAACAGCTCGTCGATGGAAAGCTGCGTCAACCGATACAGTTGCAATTCCAAGACCGCATCGATCTGGCGATAGGTCATGCCGGCCTCGGCCGTCAGGTTCGTCGTGTCCTTGTCCAGCTTGACGACGATCTCTTTGCCCAGCGAGAAGCGATGCAGGTTTTCCCGCGCATCCGCGCGCGATGAAGACCCACGAATGATTCGGATGAAAGCATCCAGATTGTCCAGCGCGATCTTGTAGCCTTCCAGAATGTGTTCCCGCTCGCGTGCCTTTTTCAGCAGGAAAGCGGTGCGGCGGCGCACGACATCCACCCGATGATCGAGGAAATGCCGGATTGCCTGCGGCAGGCCCATCTCGCGCGGCTGGCCATTGACGACGGCCAGAAAAATCATCGAGAAACTGTCCTGCATCTGCGTGTTCTTGTAGAGCTGGTTCAGCACAATCTGCGCTTCCGCGGTCCGCTTCAACTCAATCACGATCCGCATGCCGTCGCGGTCGCTCTCATCGCGCACATCGCTGATGTCGTCGATCGCCTTTTCATTCACCAGGTCGGCGATGCGCTCAATCAGCTTCGACTTGTTCACCTGGTAGGGAATTTCGGTGACGATGATCGCCTGTCGCCCTTGCGTGATGTTTTCAATGGCGACCCGCGCCCGCATCAGGAAGCGACCGCGTCCCGTCCTGTATGCCTCAAGGATTCCGCTGCGCCCATAGATGAAACCGCCGGTGGGAAAATCCGGGCCCTGCACGTGCGCCATCACCTCGGCGAGCCCGGCATGAGGATTGTTCACCATCTCAATGGCGGCGTTCACGATCTCCGTCAAATTGTGCGGAGGAATGTTGGTCGCCATGCCGACCGCAATGCCGCTCGATCCATTCACGATCAGCGTCGGAATGCGGGTCGGCAGCACAGTCGGCTCGAAGGTGCTTTCGTCGTAATTCGGCGTAAAGTCGACCGTGTCCTGGTCGATGTCGGTCAGCATTTCTCCGGCGATGCGGGTCAAGCGGGCTTCTGTGTACCGCATGGCGGCGGGCGGATCGCCATCGACGGAGCCAAAGTTTCCCTGGCCATCCACCATGGTGTAGCGCATGGTGAAGGGCTGCGCCAGGCGCACCATGGTGTCGTAAATTGAGGCATCGCCATGGGGGTGGTACAGTCCCATGGCCTGGCCAACCACCTTGGCGCATTTGGTGTATTTCTTGTTGTACTGCAGGCCCATCTCCTGCATCGTGTAGAGTACGCGCCGATGCACGGGTTTCAAGCCATCGCGCACATCCGGCAATGCTCGCCCGATAATCACCGACATGGAATAGTCGAGATAGGAGCGTCGCATCTCGTCTTCAATGTTGATGAAAATCATGTGTGCCGCGCCGGGACCTGTGGGACCGCCCGGAGGCGTTCCGCTGCTGCCTGTACCGTCGCTGCCATTGTCGCCAAGAGGAAGTTGGGGGTTTTGCTCGTCTGCCATTTTTTTGTCGCGAACCGTTCTGTTAGAGGGTGAGCCTAAAGCCTATCCTGCGGCCGATTGGGACGATGTTCCTGGCCGCCGGATGGAACGGAAGGTCTCTGTCTAGGATACCGTGTTTTCAGGGGTTTGAGCGGAGGCAAAAGACCAAACTTCGCCTGCGTGAATCTACTGATTCTCAATACTTTATTCGCTACGAAACCAGCAGCGGCAGGCTGGCCAGCGTGAGCACGGCCTGGGTCGCAACCAACGCCCCCGTCAGCCAAAGAAACATGCGGCGACGCCGCGATTCCAGCATGTCGGCGAAGACGCCGCCGGTAAAGGTCAGCAGGAACGGCAGGGCCCAGATCCACGGCTCGCTTCGCACCCCTGTGGTCTCCAGTGAAAGCAGGACCAGGGCCACGATCAGAGGCGTCGTGTTGCCGAAATACCGGGAACGCCGGTGAAAAACGTAGAGCGCCGCCGCCGTCAGCGCGGCAATTGTAATCCCGGCATTTGGCAGGCTGGTCATCATGTGCTGGCTCCCCTGCCAGGACAACCACATCCGTGCATCGGCGCTTTGGAAAACATAACTCAAGCCGTCCAGATGGAACGCGTACGATGCAACCAGAATCAAGAAACCGCCCGCGGACGCGATTGCCAGCGCAGGTGCCACCAGAGGTTTTTCCTTTTCAGCTAGATACAGCATGAATCCGAGCGCCAAGAGCAGTCCCAGCAGCGCCGCCGCCACATGCGCCGTAGCGGTCAGCCCCAAGGCCACGGTCAGCAGAATCATCCGAGGACGCCATTTCTTTCGCGGCCCTTGCATGGCATGAGCCAGTCCTACCGCTGTGTACAGAACGCCATATACTCCCCAAGCCGCGAGGATCTCATTGTTGGGTCGGACGCAGACGCGCACCATCTCCGGCGAAAAACAATATAGGGCCAGCGCGAGAAAGCCGCCCGCATTTCCGTACAATCTCCGCGACACCCACCAGATGCCGCCCCCCAACCAGACGCCGAAGAGAATAAACGGCAATCGCAACAGCAGCAGAACGCTGACGGCGAGGTGGCGAATCTCCCAGGGGGAAGCGCTGCTGGGCTGACCGAGAAGAATACGCTCCACCGTCAATGGAAATCCGGCAACTCGATAGGCGAACGTTCCGTCACTGATATTGCCACAGGAGGTGAGGTATCCGGCGAGCGGAGACGGCCGCTCCCAGAGTTCGCGCCCGCAGCGGGCATATTCATAGTCCACGCGGGTGAGAGATTGTCGATGGACGACCCACAGACACTGCAAGGCAAATAAGCACAACATGGCGGCAGCCATTATCTGCGGCTTGTGGATTTCAAATTTAGGCATGCTCATGGCGCTGTTGCTGAGTGTACTAGAGGACGGCAAAAATCCCTGTCGCATGCTTGCCGTTCTTAGCTTCGCCCGCATTCAAGGCAAAGGAAGATGCCCCGGCGACCAGGGTGGGCTGTTAAACTAACAGCTTATCCAACCCAAAAGATCAGCGAAGACGATGGCTGACAAGGTTTTGTTTGATGCCGAAGGTCGTCGTCATCGGTGCGGGTGTCATGGGACTGGCAGCCGCATACCAGGCCCTGCTGGACGGATGCGACGTGGACATTTTCGAAGGCTCCGCCGAGCCGGGCGGGATGGCCGGACATTTTGACTTCGGCGGCATTTCGATTGAACGTTTTTATCATTTTGTGTGCAAGTCAGATCTTCCAACCTTTGAACTGATGGCAGAGCTCGGCATTGCTGATAAGATGCGTTGGGTCCCGACCACAATGGGCTTCTTTAACGACCGGGAAAGTCCCCCGGCTCTGCCGGGGGACCCGAGCAGTTTGACATTTACGGGAGTCCATCCCAGAAACTCCAAACGTGAGCCGCCAA
>JAJYVR010000171.1 GCA_021791935.1 Acidobacteriota bacterium | reverse complement strand
GACGGTCGCTGTCGACATATGCTTGCGGTATCACTACCGTAATAATGAAAGAAATGTCCGAACATGAACAAACCTCAACGATCCCAACATGCCGAAGACCTGGAGCGCTGTGAGCGACGTTGCCTTGAGTTGAAGCGCGAGTTCCAGCACCTGGAATGCTTCTGCAAAGGGACGGCACTTCGCCGGACGGTGAAGCGCGGAAAAGCCTATTGCGCCTGTCACGACGATCCCGCCAAGCGGCACGGACCTTATTTCGAGTGGACGTATAAGGCCAAGGGAAAAACGGTCGAGGCGAAACTCACTCCAGAAACAATGCCCGTCTATCGGGCCGCTTCCAAGGAGCACCAAAAGCTCACGCTACTTCCGGACCGCATGGAGCGCCTGTCGCAAACCGTCCTGCGACATCAGGCCAAATTGGCCCAATCCACGCTCCCCCAGCCGATCGTAAAACCCGGGATATCTTCATGTCCCGCCTTTTCCGCCCCACCGGAAGCCATTCGATCTTGCCTGACCCATTCAGTTTATGCGCGTTAGCCGTCGTTCTAAAGTAGCCACTCCCTTTTGAAAATATGAAATGTTCCGTTGGCGGGGGCCTGGATCGGCGACTGCAACCGCGACCGACTGCAGGCGCAATCTATGGCGCTAGAATGATGCTGACGGCAATCGACCCGCATGAAAAAAGAAGAAAGTACAAGCCCTGCCGGTATCAAGGAAATCGCAAAGCTGCTGGGGGTCTCTATCGGGACCGTGGACCGCGCGCTGCACGCAAGGCCCGGCATCAGCGCAAAGAATCGAGCGCGAGTGCTGAAGATGGCCGAGAAACTCAATTACAAGCCGAATGTTGCCGCAAGAAACCTGAAACTGAACCGCCATCTCCGGATCGCGGTGCATCTTCCGCATCAGATCACGTCCTTCTTCGACCCGCTGCGCGAGGGCATACGTGCAGCGGCAGCGGGAATGGCCGGTGTCAGCCTGGAGTTGGATTTTCGCACGTATCCCCATATAGGGAAGGGCGACATTGCATTGCTGGAAACGGATGTTGGCCAAAGGTACGACGGAATCATCCTGACGCCGGGCGATCCGGCGAAGTTCGATCCGCTGATCCGGCGGCTTACGGCGCAGGGCACCCCGGTGGTGTGCGTGGCCAGTGACGCTCCGAGAAGCGGCCGGCTGGCTTCGGTGTCTGTCGACGCGGCCATCAGCGGAGGAGTGGCGGCGGAACTGTTCGGCCGGATGTTGCGGAAGCCGGGGTACGTGACGGCGATCACAGGAGACTTGAGCACGCAGGACCACGCGGAAAAGCTGAGGGGATTCGCGGCAACGCTGGCTACCATCGCGCCGCATCTGTCGCTGCTTCCGGCCATCGAAACGCACGACCGGCCCAAGGATGCCTGGCGCGAGACCCTGAATCTGCTGGGCCGCAAACCCCGCCCAGGCGGGATTTACGTCAACACGGCAAACAGCCTTCCGATTCTTCGCGCCCTGGAGGAGCAGAAGGCCCTCGACCAGATTCTAGTGGTCGTCACCGATCTGTTTCCCGAGCTTGTGCCTTTTCTGGAGTCGGGCAGGATTCTCGCGACGCTGTATCAGCGGCCCTCGACGCAGGGCAAAGCGGCATTCGAGTCGCTGATTCGTTACGTGCTGGACGGAGTGATGCCGGAACCGATCACGCGATTTGCACCGCACATTATTCTACGCAGCAATCTGCCTTTATTTGTGGATCGGGTGATGGGCGGCGTCGTGGGGAGCGAGGACAGCGCCTGATCCTCACTTGAGCGGCTGCGGAAGAGAAGAAGAGATACAGGAAAAGGCTTTGACAAGGTGCGACGGGAGCGGCTATGATCTGTCGTTAACGTACACGTATAGGAGTCTGTTCTGTGAGCGAATCATGTCCGCCGGCTGTTCGCGTATGGGAAGAGACTGTGTGCATTCCGACGTATCCCGTGCAGCCGCCCGATGCCAATCCCATGTTCCTTGAGAAACGGGTGTACCAGGGCAGCAGCGGCAAAGTGTATCCGAACCCGTTCACAGACCGCATTTCCACGGAAAAATCTGAACGGAGCTACCGCGCGATTTATCTCGAAAACGAGTATGTGCGGCTGATGATTCTGCCGGAGATAGGCGGCCGCATCCATGTGGGACAGGACAAGACGAACGGATACGACTTCTTCTATCGCCAGAATGCGATCAAGCCCGCGCTGGTAGGGTTGCTGGGGCCATGGATTTCCGGCGGTGTGGAGTTCAACTGGCCACAGCACCATCGGCCTTCCACCTTCATGCCGGTGCATGCCGCGATTGAACGCGCCGAAGATGGCAGCGCGACCGTGTGGCTGAGCGAGCATGATCCCATGCTGCGCATGAAAGGCATGGTGGGCATCTGCCTTCATCCAGGACGTTCCGTTGTGGAAGCCAGGGTGCGGCTCTACAACCGAACGCCGTTTGTCCAGACCTTCTTATGGTGGGCCAACGTTGCGGTGCGCGTGCATGATCGATATCAGGCGTTCTTTCCTCCGGACGTGACCTTCGTGGCCGACCATGCGAAACGAGCCGTATCGCATTTCCCAATCGCAAGGAATTTTTATTACGGCGTGGACTACACGGCCGGCGTGGACCTTCGCTGGTATAAGAACATTCCAGTGCCCACGTCCTACATGATTACGCAATCCAATTACGATTTCGTCGGCGGCTACGATCACGACCGGCAAGCGGGATTCGTGCATGTGGCTGACCGGCATATCGCTCCAGGCAAAAAACTGTGGACATGGGGAAGCGGCGAATTTGGCAAGGCATGGGACCGCAATCTGACCGATATCGATGGCCCTTATGTGGAGCTGATGGCGGGCGTTTATACGGACAACCAGCCGGATTTTTCCTGGCTGCAACCATACGAGACCCGGAGTTTCAGCCAGTTCTGGTATCCGATTCAAAAGATCGGGCCGGCTGTTTGCGCGACTGTGCGCGCGGCACTCAGCGTGGAGCACGATCAAGAAAGTGTCCGCATTGGCGTGTGTTCCTCGGAATGTTTCCTGGGCTGTTCGATCCAAGTTTGGTGCGGCAAAGAAAAAGTGTTTACGGCGAACATGAATCTCGCGCCCGGCGAACCGTGGATCGGAAATTGGAACGGAGATTTCCCGAACCAGCGTGAATTGGAGGAGTTCCGCTTCGAGCTGCGCGATGTGCAGGGAAACCTGCTGCTCGGTTATCAGCCCAAACCTGCGCCCATCTCCGAGCTGCCCAAACCGGCAACGGAGCCGCGTAAACCGGAGGAGATCGAATCGGCGGATGAATTGTACATAACAGGGCTGCACCTGGAACAGTACCGCCATGCCACGCGCTCGCCGGAGCCTTACTGGCAAGAAGGTCTACGGCGCGATCCCGGCGATGCGCGGATGAACAATGCCATGGGGCTATTGGCATTGCGACGAGGCGAGTTTGCACGCGCCGAGAGTTTCTTTCGCGCCGCAATAGCACGCCTGACCCGGCGCAATCCCAATCCCCGTGACGGCGAGCCGTACTATAATCTTGGCCTTGCGCTTGACTGGCAGGAGCGAGTGGATGAAGCGTATGCGGCTTTCTATAAAGCGACATGGAATTATGCGTGGCGCAGCCCCGCCTATTACGAGCTGGCGAAGATTGTATGCAAGCGCGGCCAGTTTGCGGAATCGTTGGCGCATCTGGAAGAGAGCCTCAAAACTAATGCGGAAAACCTGAAAGCGCGCGACCTGAAAGCCGCCTTGCTGCGGCACGTGAACCAGAAGGAGCAAGCGCAGCAAGTGCTGGAGGTAACCCTGCGTCGCGATCCATTGGACTTTTTGGCCCTTGCGGAGAGGTTTTTTCTGGACTCCCCACACGCTGACGATGCAGCCCGCGATCTTCTCGCCAGCTTGGATGGCGATGTGCAGACGGCACTGGATATCGGCTATGACTACGCCGATGCCGGATTGCTCGACGAGGCACTGGCATGGTTTCAGATGGTGGCCGCAGGCACGAACGCCAAGTATCCAATGATCTTCTATACACTGGCATGGCTGGCGGATCGCCTCGGCGATGAGAAGGCGTCCGAAACCTATTGGAAGCGCGCGGCGTCCGCGCCTGCGCTGTATTGTTTTCCTTCGCGTCTGGAGGAGATGGTGGTTTTGCAGCTCGCGTTGCAGCAGGAACCCCACGACGCCAAGGCCAACTATTATCTCGGCAATTTCTACTATGATCGCAAGCGTTACGATGAAGCCATTGCCTGTTGGCGAACTTCGGTAGCTGCCGATCCGATGTTCTCAGTGCCGTGGAGGAACCTGGGAATTGCTGAATACAACGTCCGGCACGATCCAGAAGCGGCCCTGGCTGCCTATGCAAAAGCCTTCGAGGTGAACCCAGCCGATGCGCGGCTGCTCTATGAATTCGATCATTTGAAGAAGCGCACGAGATTCAAGCCAGAGGAGCGCCTTGCTGCACTGGAAGCGCGCAGCGATTTGATCGGGCAGCGCGATGATTTGAGTGCCGAGCATGTCGCCCTGCTGAACCTTGCTGGCCGGCACGAGCAGGCGCTTGGTATTCTTCTGGATCGGCGGTTCAACCCGTGGGAGGGAGGCGAGGGTCTTGTCTCCGGCCAGTATGTGGAAGCGCATACTGCGCTGGGCCGCCGTGCAATCGAAGCGGGCGACTTTACTCGTGCGGCACGGCATTTTCAGCAAGCCCGGATTTATCCGGAAAACCTTGGAGAAGGTAAGCATCTGCTTACTCTGGAGCGACAACTCGACTATTGGGAGGGGTTGGCGCTGGAGAGGGCCGGATATCTGCGGCAAGCGCAAGAGCTATATCACGCGGCAGCCGCACCGCTGCCCGCCTACTCGGTGCATAGTTATTACCAGGCGCTGGCTTTGCGACAGCTTGGCCGTAAGGATGAAGCGCAGGCTGCGCTCGAGGAACTTCGCTCCTATGCCCGACAGCATCGAAACGATGAACCTGTGATCGACTACTTTGCAACATCGCTGCCAAACTTTCTTCTTTTGGAGGATGATTTGAAAAAACGAAATCTGGTCGATTGCCTGGTCCTCGAAGCCTATGCCGAACTCGGCCTGGGACAGCCGGCGCGTGCGCGGGAGCTTTTCCTTGAAGTCGCGGAGTTGGATCCCGTCAATGCGGAAGCGGGGCAGGAAATCCCGCGATTGAGCGACGCAAACGCAATTCGGGTACACACGCGTGCCTAGCGGATACATTCCAGGCGCGCCTGCCTCTGCGGAACACGCAAACTCCATGGAGACAAACGCGGGCCACGGATATGCGTGGCTGGTTTGTGGAGTGGCGGCCATCGCGGGTCTCCTTTTTGGCTTCGATATCGCGGTCATCAATGGCGCCATCGTCTTTCTGCGGGTTCAGTTTCGCCTGACGGATTTTGAAACTGAGTTTGCGGTCAGCAGCCTGCTGATCGGCTGTATAGCGGGAGCGGCGGTTGCGGGCTGGCTCAGCGATCGCTATGGGCGAAAGAGAGTACTTTCTTTCTCGGCGCTGCTATTTGCGGCTTCTTCTCTGGGCGCGGCCTTGCCGCGAGACTTTCTACAGTTTGGAGTGGCACGTTTTATTGGAGGCATCGCCATAGGCGTAGCCTCCATGCTCGCGCCGCTTTATATCGCGGAAGTTTCCCCGGCGCGCATTCGCGGGCGACTGGTCTCGTTGAATCAAATGGCTGTCGTTACAGGCATTCTGCTGGCTTACGTTATCAACTGGATGCTTTCCTTCTCTGGCGCATCCAGCTGGCGGTGGATGTTCGCTGTGGCGATTGTGCCTTCTCTCGGACTGTTTACCGGACTTTTTTTTGTGCCGGAAAGTCCGCGCTGGCTGATGGAGCAACAGCGGGAAGAGGACGCTCGTCTGATTCTCGCTCGCGTGGAAGGCGTCGAGAGGGCAGAGCAACAACTGGTTCAAATCCGCGAATCGCTGCAACTGGAGGCGAGCACGTTCAGAGATCTGCTGGCTCCCGCACTGCGGCGGCCGCTGTTCCTGGTGGTAGCACTCGCCATTCTGCAGCAGATTACCGGCATCAACACGGTTCTTTTTTACGGGTCCATCATCTGGGAGCGCGAACTGGGAGGGCATAGCAACTCCGCCGCAATCGGGGCCAATGCGACCATCGGTCTGGTCAATTTCATAATGACACTTGTCGCGCTCTGGCTGATCGAACGGTCAGGCCGACGTCCGCTGCTGATGTTTTCGAGCGCCTGCATGGCGGTGTGTCAATTGATGCTGGGCTTGGCCTTTCTGCTCAACCCGCCACCGGCATCGCTCGTTCTGGGAGCGATGCTGCTCTGCGTGGCGGCTTTCGCCATCGGACTGGGGCCGGCCACATGGGTGCTGATGGCCGAACTGTTCCCGACGCGGGTCCGCGGCCGCGCCATGTCGATTGCCAACGTGGCCTTATGGATCGCCAGCTTCATGCTGACATTCACATTCCTTTCCCTGGCACGCGCCATCACCATCACCGGCGCATTTTGTCTGTACAGCTTTTTGTGCGTGCTGACATTTCTGCTGGTCTGGCGCATGGCGCCTGAAACCAAAGGTAGAACGCTTGAAGAGATCGAGGCCCTGTGGCGGCAATGACATTTGCGAAAAACGAGGAGGACATACCGTGAAAAAAACGATTTTCCTGGGTGCAATGGCGGTCGGCATGCTGTGCGCTGGCTGCAAGGGTTCTGCTCCGCGGATGGCCACAAAATCCGTCGTCATTGACGGTCGTAGCAATGGGCGCATCTTCGACGGCATTGGCGCGGTAAGCGCCGGTGCGTCGTCGCGCTTGTTGATCGATTACCCGGAGCCGCAGCGAAGCGAAATTCTCGATTATCTTTTTAAGCCCAATTATGGCGCGGCATTGCAGCATCTTAAGGTGGAGATTGGCGCGGACGTGAACTCGACCGACGGCTCAGAACCAAGCTATGCGCGCGCGCCCACGGACCGGAACTTCACCCGCGGCTACGAGTGGTGGCTGATGAACGAGGCCCGCAAGCGAAATCCAGAGATTGTTCTGGACTCGCTTGCGTGGGGCGCGCCTGGGTGGGTGGGCAAGTTCTATTCTAAGAAAAACGCGGAATATATGGCCGGTTTTCTTCAAGGAGCGAAACAAACCTATGGCCTCGACATCGCCTACATTGGCGATTGGAATGAAACCCCGTTCAATGCGAACTATGTAAAGACTTTGAGAGAGGTCCTAGACCGGCATGGGCTGAAGACTAAGATTGTCTGCTGCGATGAAGATCCCGGAGGAGGCGGAGG
>JAJYVR010000004.1 GCA_021791935.1 Acidobacteriota bacterium | reverse complement strand
GGCACGGCCTGGAACACCTTCTGCTCTGGTCTGACTGGCGAAGACGTCACCAATTCCTGGCACGCATCTTCCACTTTCGAAAACAACAGCTTCTGCTTCTTGCCCATTAGTTACAACTGTAGTACTAAGGAAGGCGTGTGGCATCGTTGAGTGTCGATTGCTGTGCTCGACCTATGTCGTGTTAACACTAAGTCGCGATTGCCTGATATACTGCAAATATGGAGATCAGCGAGGCGCAGTACCGTCGTATCGAGCCGATTCTGCCGCGCCAGCGCGGCAATGTGAGCATGTCGAATCTCACGGTATTGAACGCCATTCTGTACGTGGCCGAGCAGGGATGCAAGTGGCGCGGCCTGCCCAAACGTTTCGGAAACTGGCACACCATCTACACCCGCATGAACCGCTGGGCCAAGAGCGGCGTGCTGGACAGCATCTTCGAGAAATTGCAGCGCGAACAGATCGTGCGCATCAAGATCGAGGCCGTTTCCCTGGACTCGACCATCGTCAAAGTGCATCCCGACGGCACCGGGGCGTTAAAAAAAACGGACCGCAGGCCATCGGCAAGTCCCGTGGCGGATGGACCACCAAGATTCATCTGGTTGCCGCGAATGCTCGAACGGCCATAACCTTTGCGCTGTCGCCAGGTCAGGCCTCCGACGCCAAGGCTGGCCGTGAGCTGCTGGCGGGCCTCGGGCCGCTGCCCGCGCCGCTGCATCTGATTATGGACTTATGGACCGCGCCTACGAGGACAACGAGACCCGGCAACTGGCCCTGGATTTCGGCTTTATTCCTGTAGTGCCGCCCAAGTGCAACCGCCTGCAACCATGGCAGTACGACAAAGCCATCTACCGCAAGCGCAATGAAATCGAGCGGCTCTTCCGGCGGCTCAAGGGCTTCCGCCGCATCTTCTCCCGCTTCGATAAACTCGATGTCGTCTTCCTTGCTTTCGTCCACTTCGCTCTCATCGTCGAAGCCCTTCGATAGTGTTAACACGCCCTAATGGCCTGTCGCAGCGAGTTCACTACTACGGATGCGGCGAGAGGGTCTGAGTATTTCCAGCGGATAGGCAGAGCATTCGCTGAATAGGCGTTTGACAGGTGCGGAGAGGTCAAGCGCAACAGGAAGGATTTCCGATTAGCATTCTGACTGCTGACCTTCGAACGTTCATGGCCATTCAATCCCGCCTGTAGAGGCGCTGAGGCCAGTCTCTACTATTGGAGTCGGGCAGAAACGGTAGGCGGCATTGTTGAGGAAGAGGTCAACCCTCTGCCGATTCCCGGCGTCTTCGACTGCGCACTGGGTTGAAAATGTGGATGCCAGCGAAATGCTTCTCGTTGTCGGTGGCAACAACGCAATCATTCGCCTCGGCGATCGCGGCGACGACCATGTCGAGGGCACTTCGCGGCCGTCCGGTAGCAGTGCCTTCCGCCATGCGGCGACCCCAGATCAGGGCCGCCTTCTCGTCGAAAGCCAACACACGTCCTCGAAACAACGCTTGTGGACCCTCTGGCCCCTTGAACCATTCCTCAAGTTCCCGGCGCTTCTTTCCCATCGGCTTCTCCAACACGCCCCGTTGTATCTCAGCCAGAGTCAGGGAAGAGATGAACAGGTCTTCATCCAGTTGCTCCGACATCCATTCGATCAGCGGCTGCGAGGGACTTGGTTTCGTAGCGTCGCTGACGATGTTGGTGTCGAGGAGATATCGCGTCATAGATCTACCGTCCGGCCAGGATCAAATGGGCGGTCCATCTCCAGATCCGCTCCAACCAGCGGCGAGCGGCGAAGAGCGGCAAGAATTCCCCCCTTGTTCCCCAGGGTAGTGGAGACTGTCCGCGTAACCTCCAGCCGAATTCGGCTTGCCTCTGGATCATTCTGGGCGAGGCGCTTGGCGAGTGAACGGATCAGGCCGCGGTCCGCCTCGAGGCCTAGAACTTCAAATCGGGCGACTCCTCGCGTGAGGAGACGGCTCCGGTAATTCTTGATGGCTCGTTTTTGGGCTGTTTCGCTCATTTATTGCCTCCTTTCTATACCCTGTAATATATCCGGCATCATCGGTTCTTGCAACAAAAAAAAGAGTGCCCAAGACCGTCCAAGCTTACCTGTGGGCACCTCAACTTTCGCTAGGCTAAAGTTCTTTCCTGACCGTCAACCGCTGACCATACATCCACGACTTGACCGGCATCTCCTGTATCCAGTCCTGGAATGAGGGAATGCGACCGAGATCTTCCCTCACATGCTGCTCGCCAATGTAGCGGACAGGAATCGATCTGCCATCAATGTTTGTGATGGTGACTCCGAAGAGGCGCTCCGCCATGAAAATCCCCTCGGTGTGATGACGAAGGGCGCAATGCCTGAAGTCTGCCACCAGGCGCTTGGACTCATCGAAGAACTGATGGATGGCAAGGTAGTCCTCCGCTACCCCGCCAAATCTACTTGCACTGGATTGGGCATGATCGATTGGATGGGCCATCAGAACTCCTTCGGTTCCTCATACTCGGCGTCGGTCACCCTCCAATAATGTTCGAGGGCGACAATGCCGGAATCCACTTTCATCGTGATCTTGCCTCCGCCGCCATCGTTGTTTTCATATCCATCCGGTGGCAACTCCTCGGAGAGCACCTCGAAAAGCTGCTCTACTCGGTGAGGGACGTTGTACTCGGTAAATTCACCGTTTGCGCTGGCCGCATAAACCAAGTCGAGCTGCCCCGAATCGCCTTCGCCGCTATACTCCCCGGTGATCGACGCGATGCACCGCGGCCATCATCCGGACGTTTCCCCGCCAATGGATCGAGCGAGTTCCTTTCGCTGGACGGAACGCGCAATCGAAAATCGCGAGGTGTTCTTCGCGAAGTGTCGGAGCGCCTTCGATCGTGCTGTTGACCTGGATGTGACTCTCAATGGCCGAGACCTCCTCCGTGGTGTAGCCGAGCCGTAGAAGCGCGGCGCCAACCGCCTGGTTGACGAGAGTGAGATATCCGCCTCCCACCATCTTCTTGAAGACAACAACACCCAGCATCGGCTCGATGCCAGTGGTATCGCAGTCCATCATGAAGCCGATGGTTCCGGTCGGCGCGAGCACGGTGACCTGTGCGTTGCGAAAGCCGGATCCAAGCCCCAGTTCCTCGGCCTCTTCCCAGACATCGAGTGCCGCGTGCCGCTGCTCGGTGCTTGGCGATGACATGAAGGAAGGCGGTTCGATTGCGGTGGTAGCCGGGAAACGCGCCGCCGTGTCCTTTCTCCAGAGTAGAATCGGCCAGAGCCAGTGCATCCATCGTGGCAGCGATCTCGGCCGAAGCCTTGTAGGCTGCTCCTCCCATCAGCGCGGTAACGGCCGCGGCCGTCTCCCGTCCCTCGTCGGAGTCGTAGGGCAGCCCCATTCCCATCAGCATAGCGCCGAGATTGGCGTATCCCAATCCGAGCGGACGGTAGTCATGGGAATGGATGGCGATCTGTTCGGTGGGATAACCCGCATGATCGACCAGGATGTCCTGGGCCACAATCAGCACCCGGACAGCATGAGCGAACAACTCGGCGTCGAAGACTTCATCGCGCACGAACTTCACCAAATTGAGTGAGGCCAGGTTGCAGGCCGAGTTGTCGAGAAATATATACTCCGAGCAGGGATTTGAGGCGTTGATGCGGCCGGACTCGGTACAGGTATGCCAGGAATTGATGGTCGTATCGAACTGCAGCCCTGGGTCTCCGCAGCGCCAGGTCTCCTCCGCGATCTGCCGGAAGAGCACTGTGGGATCTACCGTTTTGACGGCCTCTCCAGTGCTGCGCGCCACCAGAGGCCAGCTCTGCCCCTTGTTTTGCTCGACCAACTGCATGAACGCATCGCTTACGCGGACCGAGTTGTTGGCATTCTGGTAGAAGATGGATGCGTAGGCCTCAGAATCAGGCCCAGTTCCGTCGTAGCCGGCAGCGACCAAAGCCTTCGCTTTCGCTTCTTCCCTGCTTTTGCAGGTGATGAACTCCTGGATATCGGGATGGTCCACATCGAGGATCGCCATCTTCGCCGCACGGCGCGTCTTCCCACCGGACTTGATGACACCCGCAAAGGCATCATGGCCGCGCATGAAACTCAAAGGACCGGAAGCGGTGCCGCCGCCCGAGAGGGTCTCCATGCTGCCACGGATGGGAGAGAAGTTCGTGCCACTACCCGATCCCCACTTGAACAGCATGCCTTCAGTCTTCGCGAGAGTCAGAATCGACTCCATCGAATCCTCGACTGAGTTGATGAAGCAGGCAGAGCACTGCGGCTTGCGATAGCCGGCGGCGTCCTCAATTACGGCGGCACTCTTTGCGTCCCAGTGCCAGCTCTTCGACGTGCTGTTGGGCTCAAGACGGTCGCACCCCACGTTGAACCAGACGGGCGAATTGAAGGCCAGATACTGGCCTACCAGCAATGCCGTAAGTTCACTCCGATAGACTTCCGCGTCATTCGCCGATTGGAAGTATCCAGATTCTTTGCCCCAAGCGACAATCGAGGTGACAACCCGCTCGATCAGCACATCCACCCCGGATTCCCGATTCTCCGAACCAAACACCCCGTGAAAGTATTTTGAAGCGACGATATTGGTGGCCGTCTGCGACCACTGTTGTGGCACGCGGACGTTCTCTTGAGAAAACACCGTGTTTCCTTTATTGTCCTGGAGCACGGCTTCGCGGACTTCCCAGATCACCCCATCGAACGGATGTACTTCCTGCTCAGAGAGTCTGTACGCAAACCGAAGCCCGGCCGCGGTAGCAGTATATGCAGACATTAGTAACCTCCTTTCGGGGTGCTCTGAAGCCCCGTTTTTCGCGAGGGCCATTGAGTTAACGGTTAGGAACAGCTGGGCTTTCGCCAGCGCAGCCAACGATTAGCAGGGTTGTACATCGAGTGCGATTTTCGGTCAAATTTGCCGCAGGATGCCTATGGATCGCTGAGCGCATGGCTGTAGGACTGCTGTGCGTAGCGACGCCGCTGAAGAGCGAGACGTTCTGCTGCTTTCAGAGCGTGATGACTTTGAGACCGGGGATGAGTTGGAAGTGTCTGACGTTTAGTGTGGCCACATCGAAGCCGAGATGCAGGGCTGTGGCTCCGATAATGAGATCCTCGAAGGCAATGCTGTTGCCCTGGGAAGCCTGTTCGCCCTCGATGCGTCCGGCAAGCTGCGCGATCTCCAGAGTCACCGGATGCACGATCAGATCGTGGAAGGCCCCCTCGGTGAAAACGCGCCGCCGTTCGCGTCGGCTTCGGTCTTGGCCCGGTAGATGCCGTGCGTCAGCTCCACGACGCTGACAGCCGAGAGCGCAATATCGATCTCGCCATGCCCTACCCGCGTCTGTCGAAGGATGTCTTCGATGGCCTCTCCACGCCGCTCGCTTGCGATGAGGATGCTGGTATCGAGGATCAGTCCCATGCCGACGTGTCGCGGGGCTTGCGGTTGCGAATGATCGCTTCCATGTCGGCAGCGAACCCGGCATCCATCACCGGCTTGTAGCCCAGCTCTTTCGAGCGGGTCTCGGCCAGAGCGATGGACTCGGAGATGGAGCGGCGTGGCGGAACAGGAGCATGGATCACTGCTACGGGCAGCGTGCCGTTTTCGATGACGATCTCAGCACCCGCGCGAACGTGGGCCATCAGGCCGGCGAAATCGCGGGCAGCGTCAGCTTCTGAGATGTGTATCGTTGCCATACTCACGATAATACCTCCATTTGATGTGAGATAACTTTCCAGTAGATCTTTGCGGGCCAAGGGACTCCAAACCAGCTCAGCCTGCATGCGCAGGCGACTCCGCAGCTTCCTTCAGACGTTTCCGCGCTTCCCGACGCAACTCGTCAAAGGCCAATGGCTTGGCTGGACCGCTCGCCTTTCCCTGCTTCCATATCTTGCGAAGGCGTTTAACGTCTTCCTGGCGCAATTCGCGTTTGAATTGCCAGTCGCGGATGGCCTCGCGAACAATCTCGCTGGTCGTGGCATATTCACCCGTTTCGACAGCGGCCTTGAGCGCGTTGTCCTCTGGGCGGTGATCAACGAGCCGGGCTGGATTGGTGATGTGTCAATCTCCGAAGGCTTCAGCCTTTCAGCTTCTATTCTGCCAAGCGCCGCGATGATCGCATTCATCCGGCCCTTGAATGTTCTCAGGTCTTTCCTGTGGTGATTTGAGTACCAGTCGATTGCATTCTGACCAATCTGAGCGACTGTGACCCGTAGGCGGCGCATATTCGAGGGGAGCTTCGCACCTGCGGTAATGGCGGCCTTTCGGGTCTCGTAAAGACGAATGGCGTCACTCTTGCGGCCAACTTTTTCCCTACGAAGCTGGCCATTGGTGCGATAGCGGATCCACTAGACGCCGGAACCAGGTACGCGCTCCCAAACACCTCTGCGAGTTGTCTCGATTCGAGCCATGTACGGACTCCTTCGAGGACATGATACCAAGTATCACCAGCGCTATTTTTGGTTTGAATGAAGATTGTAACTTGTTGATTATATGGTGACCCCGGGAAGATTCGAACTTCCGACCTGCGGTTTAGGAAACCGTCGCTCTATCCACCTGAGCTACGGGGCCAAGCCTGAAATCTGCACCTTCCATGGATCATAGAATGAACCAGGTCGCAGGTACGAAACTATGGTAGCATTCGCTGCCTGCCGTTCACATCTTCTGCCAGGTCATGTCCACTTTGACTGGAATTTCGTTCTTGATCGGGACGGTCAGGAACGACGGCCGATCGATCTTGAAATCGGAACATGTCGTGGGAATCGTTCCCGTGATCCGCACCTGGTTGCCTTGAGTTACCCGCTGAAATGGAACATGCCGATAGTGCGCGGTCTGGCCGGCAAACTGGACTTCCAGGTCGGCATAAATCGTTGGCGATGTTGTTGCGGCCTCTGGAAATTCAGTTCGCACGACGACCATGGGAAACTGCGCTCCGCGTGTGGATTGAATCATGTGAAGATCGCGGTTGCTGTCTCCGGAATCGAACGACTTCACCGGCACGGCAATCAGAAAATTGCATTGCCCAGCGTGGCAAATTCCCTTCCCTTTCGCCGCATGACTGATGCCATCCACCTCATGCATCGGATGCGACATGTGATAGCTGAGGGTGGATTGTTCCAGGACCCATTGGGTATCGGCTTGCGCAAATACAAATAGAGGAAGTGCGAACAACAGAAAGGCAATCAGGATTTTTTTATGCATCGACTTCATCATCTCTCCCAGAATTTCAAGTGAATCGGCCACGATACGGCCACGATGGACACCCCGTACGCAATGGCCGTCACATAGGCAACCGGGGCGTGCGCCGAAGCGATTCCGTGGACTTTTTCTCCAGCGTTCTCCTGCTTGTACGCCATAATTCCAAGGATGGGTGTGGCGATCATGCCTGGACCATGGACCCATTCCAGGTCCCGGTGCAGGCGGATCGCGCCCTTGGGCTTCACCCCCGGAATTTTCGGCGCAAATATCGCATAATACGCGGTCGTATAATACAGGCCCGAGGTCAGACCGCCGAGCGCGATGTGGAGATCCAGGTTCGCCGAGGTCGGCTCTGTGATCGGCTGCCCGTATCTCCCTTTCGCCTTGGCCTGGGGCCCGGAAATCAAGGTCGCGGCCATCGGAATCGCAGTGATCAATCCAAGCGTTTGATGCACCTTGAGCATGTGCGTGCGTTTATTCAGCAGCGCCTGTTGCTGGGCGCTTCCCTGGGTCTGCGTGGAAGAAAACCCAAGGTCCGACAGCGACGGGGCGTTCGCGTTGCCGGAAGGGGCCTGCTGCGGATTCGGCTGCGGCGCCGGCGGCAGGCTGCTGGGTGAAGTTTGCTGCTGGGCAGTTGCGGCAATCAAAACAATGTCGGCCCCCTGTTCGCTGGATGCGGCCAGCGCCACAGTGGCACTTCCAGGGCTGAATCCTTCCGCGGAAACAGAAACCGTGTAGTCAGCAGGAGCAAGGTTCGCCTCGGTATACACTCCAGCCGCGTTGGTTTGCGTCTCTGTCGATTGGCAGGTTGCCTCGTCTTTGATAGAAACTTTCGCGTTGGGTAGAACTTTGCCCGCGGAATCCTTCACAGTTCCCGACAGGACCGCGCGCGTTTGCGCCCGCAATGTATTTGGCGCCAGAAAAGCAAGGACCACGATTCCCACGCCTGATGCAAATTTCGCCATACTTCGTTTCAAGAGCGCTCCTTCTTTTCCAATCGATGGCCAGTTGTTTTTTTTGAGGAGGGAAGCGGCGAGCGGCATTCAATTATTAGTCTTAATCTGATAAGAAGCGATGTCAATTGGACCCGAAAAATATGAATGTTCTTTTCTTCATTCTCGAATGTTAAAGCCAATGCGACAATTATCCAAACCCGCCACGATTGCGATCGGACTCTGCATCCTTGCGGGGTTTGTCCACGCTGCCAACCCGACCGCCGCGCCTTTGCACGCGGGAGATGTGTTCCCAGAATTTTCCGGCCAAACGCTGACCGGAAAGTCTCTGACTTTGCCTGCGGCTGCCGCGGACCGGCCCGCGGTGCTGGTTTTCTCCTTCAGCAGGGCGGCGGCGAAAGATGCCCGCCTTTGGAACGAGCACATGGCCAGGGATTTCCCCAACACAGTCGCGGCCTACGCGATCGTCGTGCTGGAGTCGGCGCCGAGAGTGTTTCGGGGACTTGCCATTTCCGGCATGAAGAGCACCATGCCGGTCTCCGCGCAAGGTCGAACGATCATGCTGTATCGGGATGAGGAACTTTGGAAACAAAGACTGGCGGTGACCGATGAAAGACGCGCGTATGTGCTCGTGCTGGCTCCATCCGGGACCATTTGCTGGACAAGTTCCGACGCTTTTTCCGGCGCGATGTATACACGCCTAAAAAATCAACTTCAGAAATTGTCCCTTCCGCGCCCGTAGACCAGCAGGCAAGGTTTCAGGTTTAGATACATCTCCGCCTCCTGGCGCGGACGAAAGTGGCGCGAGCGTTCGGCTGCGGAGTCAGCGTCCGAGTGGAATCTCCATCGACGCTCCCAGGGTCCGCGTCCGCGGATCGGCAATCGGGCTCACCGAATTTATCAGTCTGCTTGCCAGAGTCTTCTTCGCCCCAGGCCGATAGCGCGCGCGATGATTGAGGACATAGCTGCCGGTAAGAAACCCGATGGCCTGGCCGACGACTATGTCGGATGGAAAATGCTGGTTCGCTAAAATTCGGGAGATGCTGATCGTCTCGACAAATCCATAAGCGGGGACCATGACATACCAGCGGGGATACTCGCCGGCAATGACGCGAGCCAGGGCCATGGTCGCCGTGGCGTGGTCTGAAGGAAAGGACGAGTCCCACTCCCAATGCTGCGTGCCGAAGGGCCAGAAATCTCCTCGCCCATTGCCTTGCCGAGGACGCTGTCGGTTGGTGACAAGCTTCGTCAATAACGTCACGGAACCGGAGTCGATGATGGCTTCAGCGCCCAGCCGTCCCGTTTCCGCCAGCTTGGGGTTCTTTTTCGCCAGGCCGACAAAGTAAATCCCCGCTCCTTCCGCGCCGGTCGCCCAGAAGGAGCCGAAATTCGCGATTGCATTCGCGGTGTTGGTGCGGTTCGCGTCCACACCCGCGGCTTGCGCGGCATCGGCGTCATAGGCGAACGCCAGGCCCGTGGCAGCGCCCAAGGGCGCCATCCAGTACGCGTCTTTGGGCTGAATGCGCAACGGACTCGTAAAGATTCCCTTCTCGTCCTCGCCTAAATCCTGAAAGCAGCGGCCAAGATGAGCGATGCCGCAGATGGGCTGGTTGTCCTGTATGGATGCATTCGGTGCGGTGGGCGCTGCACTGTGCGCGGAAGCATCGGGCAGTGCTGCACCCACGGTCATGTTCCCGCTTGGATTGAAGCTGCTTTCAATCCACCGCGCGCTTTGTGCCGATTGAAGGTTTGGGCGCGGATTGGGCGGCAACGTGCCTGCTTGTGCATTTGCGCAGGACGCAGTCAGGGTAACGAGGATGCATCCAACAACGGGAGAGAATGAGCGCATGGTATGTTTAGTGCCTTTCAGTGGAATTTTGATGAGGCGTGGTCGTAGGGAGCGAATTGCGGCCGGGGACCGTTGTGACCTCAATACGAGTATTTTTCACAAACGAAACGTTCTGGCCGTGGACCAGCCAACGTTCGCCCACGGAGAGGCCCGCCGCGTAGAACCCGATGCCAGCCGCCACATAGGTGGAGCCCGAGACAATGCCGGCGGCGCGCCCGATCATTCCAAATCCATTGGATGCGACCGCAGCGTTACCGGCGAAATTTCCATCGTTATCGAGGGCGCGCCCTGCCAGAAGCGTCAGCACCACAGGGACGATGACACGATTTTGCGTCTGGGACTGGACGCCGCCTTCCGAGTCGATCTGAAGCTTTTGGGCTTTGCTGGAGTCTGCACCCGCCAGCGTGCCTTTGATCTTCTGCGATGTGGCCCCTGGAAATTTCAATTCACGAAAATTGAAGCGCAGCTTCCCTGTCCTGCCGAACGATCGCGCCGCCTTGGCCAGCGTAATGGTGCCTACCAGGACTGATCCTTGAGGGACCGCCAGCGTGTGGTCCTGCGCAAAGATCGGTTCGGCGACGACCGCCTCAAACGTATTCCCTTTTTTCTCATTTGCCGAACTAATCGTTTGCTGCAGATAAGCCGTCAAATGCCACGCCGACTTGTCCTCCGCTTTTGCCGCTGCCGGGGAGGTTCCTTTCGGGCCGGATTTGGGTACAGGGGTGGACGCAACCGTCGAGGCGCTCTTCACAGCTCCAGCAGGTTCAGGTTGGTTCAGGGTGAGCGGCTGGGCCAGCGTGGCTGTCCACATGGTTGCCGATTCTATCCTCTCCGGGTGATACGGAAGCTGGTGGTAGAACAACTGCGCCAGCCGGTCTTTGCGTCCGGGAGCGGTCACGTACGCAACAGCGTCTTTTGCCGTTTGTTTGGCATGGCTGAACTGTCTGGCGACAAATGAATTCGACTTCTTGTCGGCTGGCGTGGAAAGATGCAGCACAGGCGCGCCGTCCGTTGCGTTGCTGCCGACAAATTTCTGAACAGTGCCGTCAGGAAGGACTACTTCATCAAAATGAACAACCGGAATGTGAAACGGCGTGAAGTCTCCCCACAACCGGGAATGAACGCGGCGGCTGAGGTCAGGGTTGAGGGCAATGACGCTGCCGCGCAGAACACTGCCAGCCGGAATCGCCAATTTATTCTCCGCATAGATCGGGTAGAGCAGGCGGCAGTCTAAAGGTTCTCCTTTTTTCATGGGAACGTGTTTACCGAGTTGGACCGGGAACGGCGTGCCTGCGGGGACCCCAAGGGACATCGCTTGCGCGGACAAGGCGGACACAGTCACGATCAACGACAGTAACGCGGAAAATCGCAACCGTGCGCGAATTTCATTCATGCGGGCTTAAAAAGACTCTACCGATTCCTGTCGCGCATGTCACAAATGTAAAGATCATGAGGACCCGACTCCAAAGCCGCCCGCGTTCATGGCGTCACCGTGACGTTGCTGTCCACTTCAACAGCGACGGTTTTTCCGACGCGCAGGAGGAAGGTGCTCGGGTCTTTCAGTCCCCACTGGACGTAGGGCACGGTGAATTGGGTTGAAGCGCGGAGCGTGTTGTCCGCTTGCGGCATGACATGAACATGCAACTGTAGCGGATGGTCTTCGCCATGGAGGCGGAAGGTCCCATCCACGTCGATCCACTGGTCTTTGCTGAAATCGAAATTGCCGGAGACATGCGTGGGCCGAAAGCCGATCTCTGGATACCGATCGCTCTGAAGAACGTCCTTCTGCATTTTTTCATCCCGCGCCCTATTGCCGCTTCCGCCGCTCTTTGCGTCGATTGCAATGAGTCCATACGCAGCCCCTGTCGCCGGGTTCAGGTGGATCGCCCCGCTTTTGAGAGCAAAGGCGCCATGAACGGTATGAAGCATCGCTTGCAACATCCAGTGAATCGAGGTCCTCGCGGGATCAAACGTCAAAGTGATTGAATGTTGCGTGTCGGCAGCGGTCAAAGTCAACGGCGACATGGCGAATAGGCAGAAAAGCAGGAGGCTTGCGGCGATGCCCTTGCCAGGATTTCTGCGATAAAAAATGCTTTGCATCCTTCTCCTTTAGTTGAGGCTTGCTTCAAGAAAACTCCAACCAACCCCAATTCCCTGCCGCACCGCGAAACGGCGCAAACTCTCGGCGCCGACATGCACGGAAAGCAACTGCTGAAAATAATCCGGATGGGACGACAACGTCTTGATGGCGCGGCCTTGCACTTGCGGCCAGCGATCCATCGATACCATCAGCCAGCTCATCGCATGAGGGAGCCTCCCAATCCTTCGATGCGCACGATTGTACAGTTCCAGGTCTCCTTGCTCGACGGCGTTTGCCAATGAGACAGCCTGGCGGAACGAGACCGCGAGACCTTCGCCGGTAATGGCGTCGGGCGACCCAGAAGCATCGCCGATCAGGGCAACCGATCGGTTGGCAACCCGGCGGAGTTTCCTGTTGGCGGAGATGCCGCCGCGAAGCTTCGACATGGTCGGGACACCCTGGAGTCTGGCGGCGACAGCCGGAAACGCGGCCAGAAAGTCGCCGTGCGCGAACTTCGGATTTCTAGTGATAAAGACGACGCATACGCAGTCTGCGGCAACCGGAGTGACATAGACCTGGCCCGGTGACGCCCAGTGTACCTCCACGTACTCACTCCACGGAGCAATATTGTAGTGGCGGCGGAAACCGAAACGCACGCTCTCTCTCTGGACTTGGCCCAGCCCCGCCCACTTGCGAACGCTGGAAGCTTGCCCGTCGGCCCCGACCAGATAGCGGAACGAAATCTTGCTTCCGTTGACAAGGGCGGAGCGGTTGTCAAGCAACTTGGCCCGACTGCTCCACAGCACCGAAACATCCGCTTCGCGGGCGCGGTCGGCAATCAGCCCATGCAATTTCGTGCGCCGCACTCCAATACCCATGCCGTTGGGGAAGTCTGCATGGACCTGGTGCGCGGAGTTGTTGAAGCGGATGCCGCGAAAGCGATGGCCGTCCTGCTCTGTGATGTCCAGGCCCAGTTCGCGCAAAGAAGCGAGCGCATCGGGCATCAGGCCTTCGGCGCAGCCCTTGTCGATGGCCGGTTCCAGAGCTTCGACCACGAGGCATTCGATGCCCTTTTGCCGCAGCGCAATCGCCGCTGCCAGTCCGGCGGGACCGCCGCCGAGAATGAGAACGTCCGTCATGTCTTTTTGCGGTGTCGCGTGTTCGGAGGTCAATCCTTATTTCCTTGTCGGTTGCAGGGAATGTGCATCGCGCCTGCCTGCTAGCGTTTGCCTGTTGGGTCGCATCCAAACCGTGAAAGTCTTAATTCTTTAAGCATAACTGCGTTGCGGGGAATCTCAAACTCAAGGGGGTCGTTTCGAACGGCAGACAAATCAGCCGCCGTATCGATTGCGAATCCGCGGCGGCAACCAGGCAGAACCAGTTGAGAGCGGGCGAACAAGTTCCAGCTACGGTCGGACCAGCGTCCACGCGGCTGACGATCGGCGGGCTGTGCGTACGCGATGGATGGCGCTCATCTCGTTCTGAAGCGGCAGTAGCGAAGGTCCATTCAGCGTGGCATGGTCTCCCATTGCGATGGCGCCATCACCCACTGGCGGCATTCTGGCGTCGACAGAAGAGCGCGTGCAAGATCGACGCCAGACCGTTACCATATCTCCTTCTTTTTCTGCTGCTTCGACCAGAGGAAGTCCGCAATGCGATTGATATCTTCATCGCTCAAAACGTGCTTCCACGACGGCATGTAGAGCGGAGGAGATGGGCCTTTCACGTTATCCAGTGGAGGCATTCTTCCATCGCGGATGATGCCGACAACTTCGTCCTTGGTATAGTCGTCGGAGACGTGCAGCAGCGACGGGACCTGTTCGCCTTGCGCGTTGGGGTTGGCCAAGCCGCCTTGCAATTCCGTGCCGTGGCAGCCGGCGCAACCGAAGCGCGCAAAATCCTGCCTGCCCGCTTCGATAGCGGCGTCTTCAGGAGTCAGTGGATGGCCCTTGCGTGCCAGCATCTGCCGCGCATCCTCCGGAGTGGCGGATGCAAGGAATGCAACAAGCGCCTTGCGAGCATTGCTCTCAAGTTGGTCCCAAGGCAAAAGATACCCGGTGAAGGAGAGGCCGAGCGTCAGCAACAGCACGCCGACCACCCAGTTGAACTGGCGCGGCTTTTTGTACGAGCCGGTGTAGAACACCCGGCACATGTGCAGAAAGACGCGGACCACCATGCCATGCGCTGCCCAGCGATGCATGTTCCGTAGAAAAGGCCCCATAAAAACGGCAAACTGGAGGTCCTTCATGTCCTGGTATGCCTGCGGCGGGTAGGGCCGGTAGTAGCACATGAGGGCGATCCCGGTCGTCACCAGGATGACGAAGAGAAAAAAGGTGATAAAGCGCAGGTAGAACGAGCGCTTGAACCTGAGATTCCATACCCATCGTGGTCGTACATAAAACCTCCCAGAACGTTGAGCCTGTCATGGAAGGCCATGTAGTTGGCAAAAATCCCATTTCTGTGGATCGCGGGGTAAAAAGTGAACTGGTTGGGGGCCCCGCTGTTTTGGATCTGGTTCTTTTCCCGTAGTAGCTCAGGAAAGAGACGCCGCTCTCCGGCGCGTACCACCAATCGAGGTCCACATAGAGGTCTTTGGCGTTTCTGGCATCCGGACCAGTGATCGTGCTGCCGTCCGCATGGTCTCCATTGCTCACGCTCAACGATGCGCCCAGGACTTGCTTATATCCCGGGAGCGCCCAGGTATATCCAGCGCGGAGTCCTACCATATGCTGATCCAGAACAAAGTTGTCCGGATCGGTGTACTCCCACATCAATGGCGCAGCGGGTAAAAGGCTTTCCGTGTTTGCGGCTGTAGTTCCGTTGGCGCCCATCACATGCATGTCGCCGCCCTGAACATACCAACTGTTTCCTGCCGTGCCGCCGACATACCCGAAATATCCAACCGCGACACTGGGATTGGTATCTCCACCAGCAATCAGATTGATCTGCGAATAGTAGAAGAAATTCGTGTCCGGGACCCAGCCGCTCAAGTATGCATTCCAGGTACCCACCTGGAAGGAGGACGTGGAGGTTGGGGTGGCGCCATCCTGGGTGTTTCGCTGCGCCGCAAAGTCGAAATCCGCCACTGCGAAGGCCGCGTTATTGCCCAGCGTCCACATCGGCTCCTGCTGGATGAGGTCTGATAGATGCGGCGCGACATCCCCCTTCTGGAGTGCGGGCGGCAAATGGAAACCCAGCCGCTTGAACATATAGCCATCCTTCTTTAGGACGGGCGGGATGGTATGACAGGCGAAGCAGCGAAGCTTATAACAGCGGGCAAACGCTGGAATCGCGCTCCCTGGCTGGGGCAACAGCAAAAGAAAGCCGGGCAGTACCATGACTGCCTTCAGAGCTGAAAACCAGCGTTTCATGTGTGGGGCTCCTGCATTCCACTAATGCACGTCTGGAGCAGGGCTAAACGTTTTTTACATAGACTTACGCTTCGCGATCGAACGAGATGGGGATTTCATTCCTCGCTTTCCAATTTAGGCTGTGAAATGGATTCCCCAGTCTGCTGCTCTCGGTCTCGCTTCAGGAGCGCGTAAAAGGTCTTCCGGTCCACCCCGGCTTCTCGCGCCGCCGCGCTCACATTGCCGCCGCTCCGCGCCAGCACGGCTTGCGCGTAGGAGCTTTCAAAGCTGACCAGGTACTGTTCCCTGGCATCTTTCCATGGAAGAGTGGAAAGACTGCCGACTGCCTCCATCTTCGGAGAATCCTCTTCGAGGTCCTCCGGTCCCAGTACACCGCCCGGATGCAATGCCGTGAGCCGTTCCATGACGTTCTTGAGTTGGCGCACGTTACCGGGCCAGCGTTCCCGAAGCAGCGCCTCATAGAATCGAGGGGAGGCCGAGAGACTTTTGCCGTAGCGCCGGGAGAACCGTTCCAGGAAGAAACGCGCCAGATGCTGGATGTCCTCCGTCCGCTCCCGCAAGTGTGGGATTTTCACCGTGACCGCGCTCAGACGGTAATAGAGTTCCTCGCGAAAAGTTCCTGCCTTGATCTTGGCCATCAGGTCCTTGATTGGTGACGCACAGGATGCGGCACTCCACGCGCACTGGCGTCAGGCCTCCCAGCCGTCGCGAGACGCGCTTCTCGACAAAGAGAAACAGGCGTGTTTGCAATTCCACCCAAGGTCTCCGATTTCATCCAGAAACAGAGTGCCGCCGTCCGGACGACTTCGCCTACCACGTGCTCCGGCACATCCACGCGAGGGGCTTCCGCAATCTCCTCCACCCGCCTCACTCCCTCGCTGTCGGCCGAGGGTCGTAGCGCATGGAGCGCTTCCGCCAAGGCCTTCTGCGGGACCGAGGTATCGTAAATCTGTCCGCCGCGCTCCCGTCGCAGCGCCTGTAGCAGGGTACTCGCAATGTTACCCAGGTAGCGAGACTCTTTCAGCATCTGCTGCAGATCGGCGCACAGCGAAGTGTCCTCTTTGCGTTCGTCGAGCAGCACTTCAATGCGGCCCGCAACAATTGCCAGCGGGTTGTTGAACTCGTGCACGAAGCCGGCCGTAAATTGGCCTAGGAGCGTAAGTTGGTGGGACAGGCGTGCCAGGCGGTCGGCGACCTGCAACTCCTCCCGCAATCGGGATGTGCGGTATCGCACCGTCTCCAACTGGAGATTCAGTTGCGCCGCCTCTTCCTCGGCATTCGCTGCGCGGGCGATCAGGCGGTCCCGCTGGCCACGCGCATAGAGCAACGCCGGGAGCGGCGCCATCAGGACGGCAAGAACGGAAATCGCGACCTTTGCGAATACGAAGCCTGTGTGGAAAAGAAACACGATGCCTAGAAGTGGCAGCACCCAGGCCCCACTCCCCCACAGCACAAGCCGACTCCGCTTTCGGGAGCGATTCAGGCCGCCTCCTTCTCCCGCATCGCTTGGCATATGGCTCATGTGTAGTGCTTCAATACGGCCGGGGCGCAATCGCCGGGCGTCGTTTGGCGATTTCCTTTGCCCGAGCGATTCCAATGGGCGGGCTCCTCTTATCGAAAACCCGCTGGGTGGAATGACGATAGGACCGGGCACGGAGGAAGCCGGAAGAAGTCTTCAATCTCATCGGGTCCGATTTCCCGCCGCTAGCGGCGCAGCCTTCATCTCGCGCTGTTTTGAGATACCCCGCTGCTAGCGGCGGAGTCATTCATTCCTAGCGGGCCCATAAGAGAAATCCGCCGATCATAAGGGACCCCATGATGGCAATGACAGCGATAACGTAGAAAATGTACGAGAGCGGAATATCTTGATCGTCAATCATGCAACTCCCAACCAAGGCCGGGCGTGAAGGCTGCTTGAAAACATGCCCTTTTTCATTCCGATTTCGCTTCCGCCCCGGCAAAACTATCCTATGTCTTAATCGCTTAAGATGTAAAGGCCGCTCGAACATCCGAAAAAACCACGACTTCCCGCTCTGTTCATGAAAGACTGCGCTCATTACAATAGAATCCAAGCATGAAGGATTTGAGGCGCGGATGCCAGGCAAGCCAGTAAAGGACTCCCAGCAAAAACACCTCCCGACCGCGAGTGAGCTTCGGTTGTTGCAGGTCCTTTGGGATAGCGGCGAAGCCACGGTCGAGGATGTCGTCAACGCGCATTCCCCGCGGGAGCGGCCCAACTATAAAACCACCCAGACGCTGCTGCGCATCATGGAGCAGAAAGGCTTTATCGCGCACGAAAGTAGAGGACGCGTCTTCGTCTTTAAGCCTTTGATCTCGCGTAAGGCGATCGACCAACGTTCCGTGCAGGCGCTGCTTTCGAGAAACTTTGGCGGCTCGCCGACCGGGCTGTTTCTCAACCTGCTGGAGGCCGCGCAAGTCAAAGAGAAGGACCTGGATGAACTGGAAGCCCAGATCCGCGAATATCGCAAGAAGAACGACCCGAGTGGACGCGAACGCAACTAATGCGCGTTTGCTACGAAAGAGATCCTTTGCGGGCCTCCCGCAACCGCCATTGTGCATCGCAGATGCAGGCGGAGTGTAACAACTCGACAACCGCAGAGGTAGGATGCATCTAGAAACTCAGTTAGCGATCGTGGCGGCATTCGCCGGTTTTCTGCTCAAAACATCCCTCGGTTTTTGCGTCTGTTGGGCCATCGGCAAAGTTGTTGTGTCTCCTCGCAGAAAATTCCTGGTTTGGCTGGGCTTCCTTGTCGGTGCGGGAAGCTACTGGCTCTGGCTGGTTGCAAGCTTTGTGCCTCACGGGTCTGCGCTGATCTCGCTTCCGGTACCTGCTGCTTTGGCAGCATCTGCGCCCGTGGGCAAGTGGCAGATGCCGCCCTCCTGGGCGTTTCCCCTGTGGATCGCCTTACGCGTTGTGGCAGCGCTGTATCTGATCGTGTTAGGCCATTTTTTGCTTGCGCGTATCAAAAAGCAACTGCGCCTTCGCTGGGTACTGCGCTTTGCCTATCGAGCGCCAGAGCCGATCGAGAGAATTTTCCAGCCGGTCGCGGAGAGTCTAGGCGCAGACAGGGTGCGGTTGCTCGTGTTATCTGGAATCTATTCTCCTGCCACCTTCGGTTGGGTTCATCCCGTCATTCTGCTGCCGCCTCTGTGTCTGGAACAGGACGAGAGCGAACTGGCAGATATCTTCCGTCATGAACTGCAACATATTCGGCGGTGGGATTTCGTCTCGAACAGTATCGCCTCGCTCTGCTGTGCACTGCTGTTCTTTCATCCCGCTGTTTGGTTTGCCCTGCGCAGGTTGGAACTGGAAAGTGAACTGGCCTGCGACCTGGCGGTGGTTCGTAATTCGCCCGAGAGGCGCGCGACCTACGCCGAATGTCTGGTTCGCTTCGCGCGGTTGCACGCGACACAAGAGCCGACGCCATGGAATTTAGACTTTGCCGGTTCGTCCGTTCAGTTGAAGGTGCGTGTTCGCTCCGTGCTGGCGGAAACCGGAAAAATCCCCGGCTGGCTGTTGGGCTTGCGCGCCGGTCTTGGCTTGCTTCTGTTCGCCGGCTTCCTCTGCATGGCCCCTTCGCTTTTTATCGTGCTTTCGTACGCAAACCGGATTGCGGAGCCGATCGCACCTTCGGCGTTCCGCTCGCCTGCAAAAGTTCGACCACGGAAGAACGGCATGTCCAGGGCCCAAGCGCGAGAAAATTCAGCCCGCGCTCGCAGCGCGCTGGAAGCCTCCTCCGCACTGGAAGCCTCCTCATTGACCGCCGCGCCCGCTGGTCAAGCGGAGATCTCCGCCGAGACAGCGCTAAATGTACCGCCGGAACCCAATATGTTATTGTCCGGCGCGCCGGTGCCTACGCTGAAGCAGAGGAGCGATGCGCCTGAAGCTGCGTCATTGAAGCCCGCGCACGCGGCAGTTGTCCTCATCTCAAATCCATCTCCCTCGCCTGCGGGACATCCAATCGTCACCAAGGGTCGCTCGTTCGCTTCGGCAGTCATGACAGGGGCAGGGGAAGCGGCCCGCTTCGCTATTGGACACGGCAGAGAAGTTCACTAACTCGACCGCCGCATTCGCGACGCCGGAAACCGCCCTAATAGCGAATGTCTGCCATGAGCCGGGTGACTTCCTGCTGCTGCTCCGCGGTCAGCGGCAACAGCGGCAGCCGCGCCCGGCCGCCGTAATAGCCGTTTAAATCGCACGCGAATTTCAAGCCAGGCACCCCCATTTGGCCGCCGACGATGCCCGAAGCGGCGCGAATGCGCTCCTGCTTCTCCGCGGCCAAACCGTCATCTCCTTCCTTCCAGGCCATCCATATCTCGCAGCAGCATTGCGGCGCGCAAGTAGCAAATGCAACCACTGCGCCGGAAGCGCCTTCGCGAAGGGCTGCATGGATGGTGCCGGCCCCGCCCGTCAAAACGGTAAATCCAACTTCTTTCTGACGCGTCTTCATCGCCGCTGGAGGAGCAGCGACCGCAACCGCCGAGCTTCCCTGCTGCAACGCATCGGCAGCCACGAACCGTGTTGCGGAGTTTGCCGGTTGCGCTGAGAGCATCCGCTGTGTGACAGCGGTGAATGTCGTGGTGACGGTGACCGTCCGCTTTGCAAATTTTGTAGCTTTTACAATGGCGGCAATGTTCTCCACATTCCCGCTCGATTCTTTGATTCCGATAATGTTCGGGTGGTGCGCCAGCTCCGCGATCAGGTCCACTGGCATGTCGTAGTTTGTGAAGATGGGCACGTTATACAGCAGCACTGGCAGGGGAGAACGGTCCGCGACCGTACGGTAGTACGTCAGCATTTCGAGTTGCGGCCCGTCGGATCGATGCAGTTGCTTCCGATAGAAATGCGGCGTGCGCACCAGCACCGCGTCGTAATGGAGCGAGCCGGCAAGCTCCGCCAGGGTGAGGGTCTGGCGAACGCTTTCTTGCCCGACGCCTGCCATCATCACCTTTTCAGGGGAGGCAGATGCGATCGCAGTGGCGAGGACTTCGCGCTGCTCCTCACTGCTGAGCATGACGGCTTCGCCGGTTGAGCCGAGGACCACCATGCCGGACAGTTGCGTTCGGGAGTAAAGCGCAACGTTATGTTCCAGCTTGCGCAAGTAAAGCTTGCCGTCGGGATAAAACGGCGTCGTAATGGGCGGGAAAATTCCTTCAAGCAGCATCGTGCTTATTATTGTAGGCGAAGCGATTTCCCCGCCGGGAACTTTCCGCTGTCGAGGCGCGTATGTTTCCGGTAGGTCGAAACGACGCGATTCGAACTTGCCTTCAAGTGTTTCCGGCGGTTCGGTGACCGAACGCAATGCTTGGTTCGCAATGGAGGTTGTGCGATGAAATTCTTATTGTGGTGCGTGCTGCTGGTTTTATGCTGGCCGCTGGCTTTGTTCGCGCTGATACTTTATCCGATCGTATGGATACTTTTGTTGCCGTTTCGACTTGTCGGGATCGCGGTACATGGCGTGTTGGAACTCGTCGCAGCCCTGATCTTGCTGCCTGCGCGCCTGCTTCGCGGAGTATAAACTAGACGCCCGCGGCGATCCGCGCTGCATGGAGATGCTGCAGCGCATTCACAGAAATTTCCTGTTGCTGCAGGGCCACGATGCCGTCAGCCGCCGCCCGCGCGGCCCCAAGGGTAGTAATGGTAGGGATGCGCTGGGTAACGGCGGCCCGGCGAATTGCCTTCTCATCGAAAAACGTGTCCTGGCCGCGCGGCGTGTTGATGATCAGCTGAATCCGATCGCCCTTGATCAGGTCGACGACATTCGGCCGGCCTTCCTTCACCTTGAACACTCGCTCGACGACGAAGCCAGCCTTCTCCAGCACGTCCGCGGTGCCGTGCGTCGCGACCAGCTTGAATCCAAGCTCGACAAACTGCAGCGCCAAGGCGGCGACGGCTGGTTTGTCATGATCGTTCACGCTCAAAAATATCGTCCCTTTCACGGGCAGCTTTTGCCCCGCCGATAGCTGCGCCTTGGCAAAGGCTTCGCCGAAGCTGTCCGCCACGCCCATCACTTCGCCGGTCGATTTCATCTCCGGCCCCAGCACGGTATCGACCCCAGGAAATTTGTTCCACGGAAAGACCGGCGACTTGACAAAGTAGTGTGGTCCGGTCTCCAACACGGCTTTACGATCCACGGCGTCGCCCAGAAATTCGCGCAGCTTGCGGCCAGCCATCAACCGCGCGGCAATTTTTGCCAGCGGAACTCCGGTGGCCTTCGACACATACGGAACGGTGCGAGAGGCGCGAGGGTTCACTTCAATCACGAACACGTTCTCGCGCTGCACCGCAAACTGGATATTGACCAATCCAATCACGTTCAGCGCGCGAGCCAGCTTGTAGGTATGCGCGCGAATGGTCGCCAGCACCCGCTCCGACAGATCGACGCTCGGCATGACGCACGAAGAATCTCCGGAGTGGATGCCGGCCTCTTCAATATGCTGCATAATGCCCGCAATCACGACATCGTCGCCGTCCGCCAGCGCATCCACATCGACCTCAATGGCGTCTTCCAGAAAGTGATCGATCAGGACAGGCCGCTGCTGCGAATACTCAACCGCTTCGCGCATGTAGTGCGTGACCGCATCGTCGTCATACGCAATGACCATGGCTCGTCCGCCAAGCACATACGAAGGCCGCACCAGCACGGGATATCCGACCCGCCGTGCTCCCGCAACAGCCTCTTCCACGCTGGTGGCCAGCGCGCCGGGCGGTTGTGCAATCTTCAAATCGTCGAGCAGCTTGCCGAAGCGTTTGCGGTCTTCCGCCAGGTCGATCGACTCCGGCGATGTGCCGATGATCGGCACGCCCGCAGCCTTTAGCGGCAGCGCAAGGTTCAGCGGAGTTTGTCCGCCAAACTGCACAATCATCCCAATCGGTGCGCCGGACGCAGCTTCGTGTTTGTAAACTTCCAGCACATCTTCATACGTCAACGGCTCAAAATAAAGGCGGTCGCTGGTGTCGTAATCCGTCGAAACAGTTTCCGGATTGCAGTTGACCATGATGGTTTCATAGCCATCCTCCTTCAGCGCAAAGGCTGCATGGCAACAGCAATAATCGAACTCAATTCCCTGCCCGATGCGGTTCGGCCCACTCCCCAGAATGATCACTTTTTTCTTTTGGGTCGGAGTCGCCTCATCTTCCTCGTCGTAGCAGGAGTAAAAATAGGGCGTGAAACTTTCAAACTCCGCCGCGCAGGTGTCCACCAATTTGTAGACTGGCTTGCATTTGTGCCGCAACCGCAGTTCACGCACCTTGACGGCTGCGTTTGAACCCTCCATGCCCCACACATCCGCCAGCCGCGCGTCGGAGATGCCCATGCGCTTGGCTTTGCGCAATAACTCCGGCGCAATCGTGCCGTATGTGGTTGTGCCCAGTTCCGCGACACACTCGGCGATTTCTTGAATCTGCTGTAGAAACCATGGGTCCATGGAGGTCATCCACGCAACCTCGCGCACCGACTGGCCGCACCGGAACGCATAGCGAATATACGAAAGCCGATCCGGATGAGGCGTGACCAGCCGCTGCGTCAAGCGACGCGGCTCAATCACCTCCGCGCTGATGGCCCGGCCAGTTTCGAGCGACCGAAATGCCTTCATCAAAGCCTCTTTGAAGGTCCGTCCGATCGCCATCACTTCCCCGACCGACTTCATCTGCGGCCCCAGGCCTTCGTCCGTACCGGGAAATTTTTCGAATTGCCACTTGGGGATTTTTACGACGACATAATCGATGGTCGGCTCAAAGCACGAAGGCGTCTTCCGCGTAATGTCGTTGGGAATTTCATCCAGCGTGTAGCCGACGGCAAGGCGCGCCGCAATCTTGGCGATGGGAAAACCCGTCGCCTTCGAGGCCAGCGCGGAAGACCGAGAAACGCGCGGATTCATCTCAATCACAACCAGCCGGCCGGTGGTCGGATGCACGCCAAACTGTACGTTCGAGCCGCCGGTTTCGACGCCGATTTCGCGGATCACCTTGATGGCGGCGTCGCGCATCGCCTGATATTCGCGGTCGGTCAGCGTCTGCGCCGGGGCCACTGTGATGGAGTCGCCGGTATGCACGCCCATGGGATCGACGTTTTCAATCGAGCAGACGATGATGACGTTGTCGGCCAGATCGCGCATCACTTCCAGCTCATACTCTTTCCAGCCCAGCACAGACTCTTCAATCAGGCATTCATGCACCGGCGAAAGATCGAGCCCACGCGAAAGAATCTCCATCAATTCTTCGCGATTGTAGGCGAGGCCGCCGCCCGATCCGCCCAGCGTAAACGACGGTCGAATAATCACCGGGAAGCCGATCTTGCCGGCAAACTCCAACCCGTCGCGCAGATTGTTGACCAGCGCGGAACGCGGAACGTCCAGGCCGATGCAACGCATCGCGTCCTTGAACAGCAGCCTATCCTCTGCTTTTTTGATGGCTTCCAGCTTGGCGCCGATCAATTCCACGCCATACTTTTCCAGCACGCCGGAGTCCGACAATTCGACCGCAAGATTCAGCGCCGTCTGGCCGCCGACCGTCGGCAGCAACGCGAATACGCCGCTGCGGTTGGCAGCGGTCAGCATTTCCGTTTCAATCCGGATGATCTCTTCCAGGTATTCCAGCGTCAGCGGCTCAATGTAGGTGCGGTCCGCCAGTTCTGGGTCGGTCATGATGGTGGCGGGGTTGGAATTCACCAACACCACTTCGTAACCGTCGGCCCTGAGCGCCTTACAGGCCTGCGTTCCGGAGTAATCAAACTCTGCGGACTGCCCGATCACAATGGGTCCCGAGCCGATTACCAAAATTTTCGAGATGTCATTTCTGCGTGGCATCTACCATCCGTTCTTATCTGTAAATCTCTTTTCGGTGTCCAACGACAAGCACAAGAACAAGCAAGTACCTTTTGCGTATGTCGCAAATTGCCCGATAATCTCCGACGCGAAAACGCCAGAGTCCACGAAACTCTCCCTGAAGCGGCTCGGCAATTGCAGTAGGGTCGTCACTGTTGGCTACTCGTTCGCGGAAGAATCTATTGATTCGTTTCCTGACTTGTGGGTCGAGTTTTTCAATGATCCGTTCTGCAATATCGGTGTATTCAACCTTCCACGCCATGCCGGCGCTCCATCTCTTCCAGGCTCACCGTATATTTGTGTTTTTCCAGTGCCGCAATCCCCAACAGATAGTCTTCTCTATCTTCAAGAAAGCGATAGATCGCTTCTTTCGCATAAAAGCTCTTGCTGCGTCCGGTTTTCTTCGCCAGCCGCTCCAGCCGCTTTTCAATTTCCGGTTCTAATCGCACTCCAAGCATGTCTGCACCTTTCTGTTAAACAAGTTTAACAGAAATCATTAAAGGCATTTTTGAATCCGATATCGATTCCGCTATTCATAGGGTAGCAGTGCCCATGAGTGCGAAGAAGTTCGAGATTTTCAAACATCTTTCGTCCAAATGGAGAATTCAGCGTGTCTTGATTCACTGGCACTCCAAGCAAATAGCCAATCTCGACAATCAATTCCTCAAGGCTCACCCGTTCCTTCAACATTGGAGCAGACAGTTGAGAATTATTCAGGTTTATTAGAGCGCCCTGGATTTTGTTGGCTTGGTATTGGACCCTCTTTGAAGGAAGGTACGCGAGCTGACAGTCTTCGTTAGCTGCGGTAATGGTTGGATCGGCTTCTACTATAGGTTCCTTTGTTGTCATTGTTTTGATCCTCGTCTTGGTCAAATGCTCGCCAATCCGTCGTTCTAGGCATTCTGTTTCGCCAATGTAGCACCGAAGCTTAGGCTTGTTATCTAAAGGAAGCAGAAATCTATAAACACCCGGCCTTGTCAATTTCCCATGCAGGCTGCGTGGCACCTTTTTGTTTTCAAACCATTCCCATATTTCTTCATTGCTGCATAGTTGCTCCCAATGAACTTTACATTCTCGACGATCAACCGACAATGCAAAATCATGAGAAGCGCTCATTTCTTCCAGTCCTCCATCATCTTGCGAAAATCCTGGAAGAGGTAATGCGAATCGTGCGGACCGGGACTGGCTTCCGGGTGATACTGCACGCTGAACAACGGCAGGCTGCGGTGCCGCAATCCCTCCAGCGTGTTGTCATTCAGGTCGATGTGCGTCAGGTCCACTTCACTCTGCTTCAACGAATCAGGATCGACAGCATAGTTGTGATTGTGCGCGGTGATCTCCACCTTGCCGGAGCCAGTGTGCTGCACCGGATGGTTGCCGCCATGATGGCCAAACTTCAGCTTGTAGGTCTTTCCGCCCAGCGCCAGTCCAATCAACTGATGACCCAGGCAAATTCCAAACACAGGAATCTTGCCCATCAGCCTGCGAATATTTTCCTGCGCATATTTCACCGGCTCCGGATCGCCCGGCCCATTCGACAGAAACACTCCATTCGGATTGAGCGCCAGCACATCTTCCGCGGAAGTCGTCGCCGGGACTACGGTCACGCGGCAACCATGCTGCGTCAGCATGCGCAGGATATTGCGCTTGATTCCGTAGTCGTACGCAACCACGTGCAGATTTGGCTCCGGCATGGCGGCTGCGGGGCCGATCGTCAGCGGATCTTCGTTTGCGTTCTGCGGATCTGTCCTGTCCCATTCATAGCGCACCTTGGTCGTGACCACGCTGGCCAGGTCGGTCCCGTCCATCTTGCGAATGGAGCGGGCCTTGGCGATCAACACTTCTGGATTCGACTCCAACGAGGAGATGACGCCCCGCATCACGCCGTAGGTACGCAAATGCCGCACCAGCGCGCGCGTGTCAATCTCCGAGATGACAGGAATGTTGAACCGCTCCAGGTATTCGTCGGCCACGAGCTGCGAGCGCCAGTTCGAGCTGACGGGAGAAAATTCGCGCGTCACCAGGCCTTCAATGTAGGGCCGGCTGGCTTCGTCATCCGCGTTGTTGGTTCCGTAATTGCCTATTTGCGGATTGGTGAGAACAACAATTTGTCCCGCATAGGAAGGGTCGGTGAAAATTTCCTGATAACCGGAAAGCGATGTATTGAAAACAACCTCGCCGTAGCATTCTGCCTTGGCACCGTAGCCGCGGCCCTGAAAGATACGCCCATCTTCGAGCGCAAGGATTGCCTGCATCGCGTCTCCACGCAGTGGATTTTATTAATCTTATCAGAACTTGTGCGGCAGTCCCCTGTGGAAGATGGGGACCCTATATTTGGAGTTCATGCGCCTTGCTAATGGACGACTCCCATGTCATCCGTGGGCCAATAAACAAACGTTGCCTTGCCATAAATCAGGTTGCGGTTCACGGGACCAAAGTCGCGGCTGTCGCTGGAAATCAGCCGATGATCTCCCATCACGAAGTATTCGCTCCGGGGCAGAACGGTCTCCGGGTAGGACCGATCGTCTCGAAATCGCATCGGCACATACGGTTCCTTCAGCGCCTTGCCATTCACGTACACTTGCCCGTCGTCGATGCGCAACCTGTCTCCGGGAACGGCGATCACCCGCTTGATATAGCTCTTTGCCGGATCGAGCGGAAAATGGAAGACCACGACATCGTCGCGATGGATGGGCTCAAAGTGGTATTCGAACTTGTTGATGAAAAGCCGTTCCTGGTCCTGCAGGCCGGGCATCATGCTGGTGCCTTCCACCCGCACCGGCTGGTAAAGAAAGGTGATGATCAGAAAAGAAATCGCGACCGCAAACAGCAAGTCCCGGATCCAGGTAGACACCGTCAAAGGAGCGGACACAGGCCTCGCGCCTTCAGGATTTTCGTTTTCTATGTTTGTTGGGTCCACCGGAGACAAAGGGAGATTCAACCTCGCTATTTATTTTATCCGAATTTATCCGCAGCTCGGATTTTTACTGTTCTGCCCCCATCGCTGTTCGACTTGGGAGGCCATTCCGCAGGATTCGGCGAAATGCTCTAAGCTACATCCAAACGTTCTATGAGAATTGCATTTTCCACGGGCCGTCCCGCGCACGCCGTGCTGCCGGCAAATCTGCTTGCCCAGCGCGGAGAGCAGGTGACGATTTATACCGCCGCCTATCGCGCCCGCTTTCCGCAATTGGCCGCGAGCGTCGGCCTGCGGTGGGTCCCGCAATTCGTACCCTCCCTCCATTTCTTGACCGGTGTGCAGCTTGCCCGTCCATGGCAGCGCGCGGATACAGCACTGTATGACCACCTTGTTGCGATGCGAATCGGCGCGACACGCGACCGCTTCGACATCTTCTGGGCCTGGGCGTCCGGCGCCTTGGCTTCTGGGAGAGCCGCACGCCGCCGAGGCGCTCGGTTTGTTCTCGACCGCGCCTGCCCGCATGTCGATGTCCAGCAAGCATTGATCCAGACAGAGTGCGAACGGCTGGGTGTGCGCTATCAGCCCGAGCCGCCCTGGTTCCGCGCCCGTCAGCTCGCCGAATACGACGAGGCCGACATCGTCCTGGTGCCTTCCACCTATTCGCGGGATTCATTCCCTGCTGCGTTACAGTCAAAAACGCTGGTGGCCCCACTGTTTGGACGAGTGCCGATGGAACACGTCATCCATACTTCCAACATGGCGTCTGTTTCTGCATCGAACACAAGGAGCGAGCGGCAAAGGCCGTTCACGTTCGGCACAGTGGGCGGCCAACCCTTGCGCAAGGGTTTTCTCTACCTGCTGCAGGCGTGGAAGCAGCTCCAGTTGCCCAACGCGCGACTGCTTCTTCGCACCGATGCGCCGCTCGATCGATCGCCAGTGCTGCGAAAGCTGCTTCGTCAACTGCCGAATGTGGAGATAGTTCGATATGTAGAAAACATGAGCGATTTCTACCGGCGCTGCGACGCCTTTGTCTTCCCCACCATCGACGATGGCTTTGGCATGGCGCTGCTGGAAGCGATGGCGCACGGTCTGCCTGCCATTGCCACCACGCACTGCGGCGCTGCGGAATTGTTTACTCCCGGCCAGGATCTACTCGTCGTCCCGGCGCAGGATGCCGAGCCATTGGCCAGCGCCATGCAATCTCTCTACTCGTCCGATGAAATGAGGGAGCGCCTGCGCAACAACGCCTTGCGTTCCCTGCGGCAGATTGAGGGGAATGGAACGTATCGGCTTTACTCAAAGACGCTGGACCGGATTCTTTCCGGCTGCGGGCCCGCGGGCGTGTAAGGACAACGTTGCAGCTTTGTGCCGGGTGCCCCATTCAAGCCTTCTTTTCAAACTGGAAACCATCTCGCGGAACTTGACAAACGGAGGGCTTGAATGGGGCACCCGGCGGAGTTTCTGGATCCGAGGCAAAATAGTTGAAGGATTATACGGGAAAGTTGAAGGATTATGCAGAACCCGAAGCGGTCAAACAACGAGGTAAACCGTAGATTACATTCGGTTGCGGAGGGCCAGGTCGGCTTTTTCACCGCAAAACAGGCGAAAAACGCCGGATTTTCCGAAAGCAGCCACGCTTACCATGTCCGGGAGGGCCACTGGGCGCGCGAATCTCGCGGGATTTACCGGCTCACGTCGTTTCCGGCGGTGCTGCGGCCGGAGCTGGCGCGCTGGCATTTGTGGTCCATGGACCGGACGGGGCGGGCAAAGGGGGTCTACAGTCATTCTACCGCTTTGGGCCTTTATTCAACGCCAGAGCCAAACCCGCCGGATATATCTCCGAAACTGGAGATGACGGTGCCCAAGAACTTTCGCCGGATGGGCGCGACGCCGGAGGGCCTGACGCTGCACTATGCCGAGCTGCCGGAGAGCGACATTGTCGCGCGGAACGGGTATCGGCTGACGACGCCGCTGCGGACAATTCTGGATTTGGTGGCGGCCGATACGATGCCGCGCGAAGAGTTGTCGAAGACGCTGCTGGGGATTTTGGAGCGGGGTCTGATCGGGCGCGAGCAGGTCGAAAGCGCAAGGATACCGGAGGCGGCGATGCTGCAACTGGAGGCAATGCTGGTGGGGTGGAAAAAGCGATGAGCGGCGGAAGAAGAGACTGACTCCACAATTGGCGATATACACACAAATGTGAGATTCTTACACATCGAGGAATGCGATGCGGACGAACATCGAACTCGACGATGCGTTGGTCGAGCGTGCCATGCGCAGCAGCGGTGCCCGTACCAAGCGGGCGGCGGTGGAAGCCGCGTTGCATCTGCTGGTGAAAACGCATTCGCAATCCGCAATCCGGAGGCTCCGCGGCAAGGTGGAGTGGGAGGGAAACCTGAACCAGTCTCGCCTGGGCCGGGTGCGGGAGTAGCCAGCACGCATGACAATTGTGGATACGACGGTGTGGATCGATTACCTGCGAGGCGCCGCAAATCAGCATACGGATTGGCTCGATCGGGAGCTGAACCGGCAACGCATCGGTTTGACCGATCTTATTCTGTGCGAGATTTTGCAGGGAATCGTTGGGGGTTCCACCTTCACGCGAGTGCGGCGCGACCTGTCGAGGTTCGAAGCGTTCGATACCGGAGGAGAGGCGCAGGCGGTGGCAGCCGCGCGGAACTATCGCTTCCTTCGATCCAACGGACATACGGCGCGCAAGACCGTCGACTGCATGATCGCAACCTTCTGCCTGACGGAGAGGCATTCCCTTCTTCACCGAGATCGTGATTTTGACCCGTTCGAGAAATATCTTGGCCTTCGGGTCATCCACCCGTAATTGGCTGGGCGAGGCTTTTTCCCTGTCGCCGGATTTCTTCTCGAAGGCGCAATTGCAGCGGGGTTTGTGGGAAGCCTCCCAGCGGACCACTCCCAGGCGATGCCTTCCATCCCGTCGTATTCGGCCAAACCGGAACGCCACAAGTTCACCAAGAAACCCGCCTGCCGCCACTGCTGAAAGCGCTTGCTGAGGAGCGAAGCCCTGCTACAACGGATTCCGGCGCCACGCGAGTTACTTTTGTACTAAGATTGAGATAAATACCCGATATACCGCTGCAATTTCCTGTTGCAATAACACCATCCGTGCCTCCCCTCGGTTTGAGGCCGACATTTATTGCATATTGCACCGCAATGATTCGTGATCAAGCTGGCGATTTCTTATGGCGCAACTCGCAAAGTTCTTCGGGGACTTCCAGTCGCGCGACGACGACGACCTGCCTGCGATTTTGCAAGGCGATCTGCCGCAGCTACTGGATCGTCTCCTGTTGACCGTCCCGTCCATCTCTGAGCTCTATTCGCGGCTGGGTGAGTTCCTGTTGCAGGCCGTCGCAGTGGACGGGGTCTGGCTGGGATCTCCGGACGAAGAGGAGAAGGTACGCTGTCATTTTTCGGCGGGTGCGGGTGTGAAGGAATTTCTTGCCGCCGGCCCGGTCCTGATCGACGAGAACTCCGACAGCCCCCTCGACCGCGCCTGGCGCACGGGTGTTCCTCAATTTGCTCTCGATTGGACGGATGATCGAGATCGTCTGCCCAGCGCATTCTGGCGGGAACGCGGACTTCGCTTCGGCTGGCGCTCCTCCTGCGCAATCCCCATCTCCGGGACTGCGGGCAAGCACGACATTCTGGTCCTTTACAGCAAACGCCCGAATTTCTTCGGCAGAGAGTATATTCGGCAATTTGTTTTGCAGTTGCACAGCCTGCTCGGTTTCGCATTGGAACGGCTCCGCTTATTGGAAGCGATGGAGCAAAGCCGACAGTCGCTCATGATCTACAAAACCGCGATGGACGCCTCGGCCAACGGCATCCTGATTACCGAGGCTACGGATGGCTTGCCAATTCGCTACGTCAATCCGGCCTTTGAGCGCATGACCGGCTATCGCGCGGAAGAAATCCTGGGGAAAAACTGCCGCTTCCTGCAGGGCGCGGACACGGCGCAGCCGCAATTGCAGATCGTCCGTGAAGCTATCCGGCAGGGAAAGCCCTGCATCGTCGAGCTGAAAAATTATCGCAAAGACGGGACCATGTTCTGGAATTCCCTTAGCATTGCGCCAGCCTTGAACGCCGCAGGCCAGGCAACCCACTTCATCGGCATCCAGAAGGATGTTACAGATTTCAAAAACCTGCTGACGCGGAGCGACCGCTCCAATGCTCTGTATCGCGCGCTGATGAGTACCGCGGAGTTGGTGGTTCGAGCGCAAACGGAAGCGGAGTTGCTGGCGGAATTGTGCCGGTTGCTGGTAGATAGCAACCTGTTTGCACAGGTATGGGTCGGACGGCCCAACTCTGCCGGCGACCTGGAAATCCAATCCGTCTGCGGCAACAGCCGCGACCTGGAACACGTCTGGCGCTTGCCCAACGTCCTTACCGGAGATGAGAAAAACATTCTGCAGGCGCGTGCATGGCGGCGTTGCCAGATCCAATTCACGAACGATCGACTCACGGATCCGGAGTGCCTGCCCATCCAGGACCTCGATCGAACCCACGATCTGCATGCGGCAGCGGCTGTTCCGCTGTATCGGAACGGGGAGATTTGGGCGCTGCTGACGTTGCTGTCGCGCGAATCCAACATCTTCACTCCAGAGCTGCTGGAATTGATTGAACGGATTGGGCGGCTGATTGGACACGGCCTGGATGCTCTCGATCTGCGTCACACTCTGGAAGAGGAGCGCAAATATCAGTCGTGGCTGGCGCGGCATGACCCGGTGACCGACCTGCTGAATCGCCGTGGACTGACCGAGCGGGTGGAGGAAGCGATCGCGCGGGCGCGCCAGAGTGGCGGGTCGATGGCGGTCGCCCTGGTCGACCTGAACGGATTCCGGGTGTTGAGCGAATTGCACGGCCACCCGGCGTACGATCGAATGCTGCGCGCGGTTGCCGACCGGCTGCAGGCATCTTTGAGGCCGGGCGATGCGGCGGGAAGGTTGGGCGGAGACGAATTCGTGCTGGTCCTGGAGGACGTCGATGAAGAAAAGATTGCCGTCATGCTGCCGCAGATCCAAGCATCGGTGGAAAGACCGATGGTCCTGGCAAGCGGACGCACAGCAACGATTCAGACCAGCATTGGGGTCACACTATTTCCCCAGGACAATTCCACTTCGGAGCGCTTGTTGCGCCACGCCGACCGCGCGCTCTATGCATTGAAGGAAAGCGGGGAGGCGGCGGGGTCACGCTGGGCATTGTTCCACGCAAAAGAGGACGAACAAAAATATATTCGTCAGAGAACGATTCTTGCGCTGTTTCGCAAAGGCAACATTCGAGTGCATTATCAACCTCTCATCAATCTGAAAACGGGCGAGGCGATGGGAGTCGAGGCCCTGGCGCGGCTCATCGACGAAAACAACGAACTGCTTGCGCCCGCCGAATTCCTGCCGCACTTCGGACCTGCCGAACTGACCGCCTTGACACACCAGGTGCTTTCGCAGGGCATTCAGGACATGCACCGCCTGGATGACGCGGGTTTTCATCTGGATCTGGGAATCAACCTGGAGCCTGCAACTTTAGCGGACCCGGAAGCCATGCAGGAATTGCGCCGCCAGATCGAAAGCGGGGGACTGACGCCGGACCGCATTGTTCTGGAGCTGCTGGAACACCCCGATACGCTGTCCATGACCGGATCCAGGGAGGCGCTGCTCGACCTGAAACGCTCCGGCGCGCGACTCGCGCTGGACGACGTAGGCAACGCTCATTCCTCTTTGTTGCGGGTGAAAGAATTGCCAGTTGACAGCATCAAACTGGATCGCACGTTCCTGCTCGGAATAGAACGGCAGCCAAAGGAAATACGGTTCCTGATGCTTCTTGTGGATATGGCTCAGTCCCTGGGGCTCGATCTGATTGCCGAAGGCGTCGAAAACGATGCATCCCGCGATGCGCTCGCCGCCATGGGTGTGCCCTATGCGCAAGGCTACGGAATGGCGATGCCGATGGATGTGGAGAAGTTGGAGAATTGGCTTCAAAATTACCGGCCTGTTCCCTGGACCCGACCAAGGACGATGCTTGGTCTTATTGCGCTTCAATTGATCAGGCTCGATGCGACCGCGCGAATCCTGCCGCAGCGCCCCGACTATCTGAAGCACATGCCGGACTGCGATTCCGATCGAGAGTGCGAAATCGGGCGCTACATGAACGAACTGGGAGAAATGTGCGCGGGTGCGGCGACGGCACATCGCGCATTCCATGCCGCTCTAGCTCTCCATGCCAGCCAGTCGAGCGGAATCGTCGAATATTGCGATTTTCAGGCTGCCCGCATCGTCTATGAAGCTGCCCTGTTCCACGCGTTGCTTTCCTGGATGCATCTCCCTTGCAAGAACAATTCTCCCCATCTCGCCGATTGCATACACTAATCTGGATGAAGAATCCAATGTCGGCGGCCCCCGACGAGTCATGGTTGCGGCAGGCGCTGGCGCAGGCTGAAGAGGCGCAGGCTGCCGGTGAAGTGCCGATCGGCGCGGTGGTTCTTGGGCCGGAAAATGCGATCGTCGCTGGCGGACAAAACCGCGTGATCCGGGACCACGACCCCACCGCCCATGCGGAAATTGTTGCGTTGCGGGCCGCCGGAGCGGCGCTTGCCAATTACCGTCTGGAACAATGCACTCTCTATGTCACGCTGGAACCCTGCGCCATGTGCGCTGGAGCGATGGTCCATGCGCGGATTGCGCGGTTGGTGTTTGGCGCCTTCGATCCCAAGGCTGGCGCGGCGGGAAGTGTGCTGACCGTGTTGAACCATCCTCAGCTCAATCGCCAAATCGAGGTCACAGGCGGCATCCTGGCAGAAGAATGCGGCGACCTGCTGCGCCGTTTCTTCCAGTCGCGACGATAAGATTGTTGCCGCTATCGTGAGCCGCGCCAGCGAACACAGGCCGAG
>JAJYVR010000170.1 GCA_021791935.1 Acidobacteriota bacterium | reverse complement strand
TCCGCATCCTGAAGCGCGTCTTTCACTACACCAGGGTGCGCTATCGCGGCTTGAAGAAGAACCACGAGTGGCTGCTGACAGCCTTCGCGCTGGTCAATCTCTACCAGCATCGCAAGCGGCTGGCCCGGCAAGGGGTGTAGTGTCTCTGCAGGCCAGGATGATGGCCTGCGGAGACAGAAACGAAGCCGCGGAAGCGGCATTTTGATGTCTTTTGCGGGCCCGGAATGTCCTTGCTGGGCTATCCTGCTTCGCGGTCGCAAAATCACGAACCTGTGCAGAGGTTCCTTATATTTTCCTTACTACAAACGGGTGAACGACTGGGTCCACGCACACACGACGTGGAAGACCTTCAAGCATTCCTGCGGTTCGGTCGTAAAATTTCTGCCCTCGTTTATTGAAGCCGGATTCGACATTCTGAATCCGGTGCCGTGCTCGGCGACAGGGATGGAACCGGAGGGGCTGAAGGCGAACTTTGGCGACAAGCTTGTGTTTTGGGGCGGAGGGATAGACACGCAGCATGTGCTGCCATTTGGGACACCGGCCGAAGTCCGCGAACAGGTCCTGCGGCGGTGCGAAATATTCGCGCCGGGCGGCGGCTTCGTTTTCAATACGATTCACAATGTACAGGCAGCAACACCAATCTTGAATATCGTCGCTATGTTGGATGCTGTGCACGAATTCAACGGAAAGTAATGAGAGCGATCCGTATCAATCGCTCGACGGCCCATTTAAACGATGTACTCCCTGGCGGAAAAGTTCATGCAGTTCACGAACTCATCCTGAAAATCGGGATCGGCGGCAAGGCTTACATGTTCGATCCTGGGCAAAGCGGGCTCATGGACAGCCAGCAGCAGCATTTTGGCGCCGTGCAAGGCGGTATTGCCCGAAGGCACGATGCGTTGCTTGGGAAACTCAAGCAGCCCGATGCCGATCGCGCTCTCAGCCTGAATGTAGTTGCCGAATGCGCCTGCGAGATGGATGCGCTTGAGATTGTCGGCGTTTGTGCCCCGGCCTTTCAGCAGCAACCTGAATCCCGCGGCGATGGCGGCCTTGGCCAACTGCAGTTCGCGAATGTCCGCCTGATACAGGGCCACAGGGCCATCGACGGGGAAGAGTTTCGCCCCATTGGCGATTCTCCCGGAAGCCAGAATCGCTCCGGTTTCGAGTCCCACCGCGACCGCATCGACCAGACCGCTGCCGCATATCCCTCGCGGCCCCGCATCTCCAATGACGGTGGCGCGCATCTCGCCATGCAGCAGCGACACGCGGGAGATGGCGCCCGTAGAGGCCCGCATTCCCATGCGGATCGACGCCGCCTCAAAGGCCGGCCCGGCCGCCGTGGAAGCACAAAGAATTCCATGGCGGTTGCCGATGGCAACTTCACCGTTGGTCCCCAGATCGACCAGCGCCAGCATCTCTTCAGAAGTTGGCATGCCGACGGCGAGAATTCCGGCCAGAATGTCCGACCCAACAAAGCCGCCGAGGCAATGCACAAAGCGAATGCGGCAGGACGCGGGTAACGGCCAGCCCAGTTCTTCGGCGGAAAAGCGCTGCTCGCCCAGGTTGGGGGAATGAAACGGCGCACATGAAAGCGGTCCCACGTCGAGCGCGGAAAACAGGTGATGCATCACAGTATTGCCAACCAGGACCACCTCGACAATTTCCTGCTCGCGGCCGCGGGCAAGCTTCGCGATCATGGGCCGCAGGACAGCGCGGACAACTGTAGCGAGATCGGCGCCCGCCAATGTTGCCCGGATTCTGCTCATGACGTCCGAACCGATCGGTGCCTGTGCATTCAGATCGGTCTCGACGCCGAGGACGCTGCCAGTGGCCAAGTCCACCAACTGCGCGGCGATGGTGGTTGTGCCCAGGTCGATGGCAATGCCAAGGCCGTTTTTCCCCCTGCCGGACAGGACGGAGTTATCCGCGAGAATGTCCATGTGCCACTGTTCGCACTCCAGCACCAGCGGCGCCTCCGCGCGCGCCTGGCAGGCGAGCCGCCAACCGATCGAGAGCTCTTCCGCGGAAAAAAGCAAACCATCCTGCTCCGTGATGGTAAGGGAGCCAGTAAGAACGCGTACACGGCAGGCGCCGCACAGGCCCGTTCCTCCGCAGGGGAATTCAATGCCGTGCAGCGAGAGTGGAGGAGTGAGAGAAGCGCCGCGCGGCACTTCTACAATCAGCCCCGAAGGCTCTAACTGGATTCGGACTTTCTCGGCGCTCATGCGATGTCCACGATGGATTCGCCGAGGCTGCCTCGGATGGTCGCGCCGGGAGGGACAACGAGAAAGTCGGCGGGGTCCCATCCTCCATTGACAAGCCGCTGCAGCAGCGAGAGCGACCCGGGGACCTCATCGAAGCTCCACCCTTCTTTCTTCGCTTCGGCCCGGGCAAGCGAGCGAAACTGCTCCTCCGATTCAACTCCGGGAGAGATGTAGGCAAGCTGGGAATAGTGGGCGCGAAACGCATTGAATTGCTCAAAGAGATAATTGCCGTTTTCCTCGCCATATTGGGCAATCAGCTCCTCGCGACTGCGCCGTTCCCCGAGCGTATGGCCCGTGGAAGCGCCAACCTGCTCAAGGACCTGGCCGGGCGCTTGGAATTCTATCCAACCGGGAGAACGAAAATACACGCCGGAGTGGGCGTCGAAATACGCCTGATAGCGATGTCGATCGCCCATCAGCAATCCAATGCAGTCATGCGCGCGAGGAAGCACAAGTTGCGTTTTTCCCGCGCGCAGGCCTTCAGTGCCTCGGCCGCAGAGCGCATATCCAAGAACGATGGCATCGTATCCATCCAGGTCTGCGGCATCGATGCGCTCTTGCAGTCGCGGGCGCATGGACGCGCCCAGATCGTGCAGCCCCATGGTCAGGAATTCAACGTCAATGGCGTGCGGAGACGCGGAGATGACGTGCTTCATCTCGCGTGTGAGGACCTGGCAACCGATCACTTTCAGGCGCATAGTGCGACTCGATGGAATATCTAGAAAACCTATTTTCAACCTATTCGTGCTGCAATCAAACGAAAGTGAGCGGGGAGCGATTCCTCACGCATGCCAACATCGCGCGAACATTTTCTGAGGGAGTATCGGCTGGAAGCGCGCAACCGCTGTTGAGCACAAAGCGCGGACTGTCTGCAAACGTGCCCAGAAGTTCTTCTGTTTTGAGCTTGACCAATGCAGGAGTTCCTCTGGCGAGAACTTCGGATGGGTCGATGTTGCCGACGAACGTAACCTTGTCCTGAAAGATGTCGTGCGCCAACTGAAGGTTGGTCTTGAAGTCGATCTCCAATGCGTCGGCCCCGATGTCCACCATTTGCTTGAGGATTCGGTCGGTTTTTCCGCAGATGTGCAACAGATAGGGCAGGCCGAGTTCATGGGAACACTCGGCAACGCGCCGTTCATACGGCAAGGCGTAGACGCCGTAGAAGCGCGGGGAAAGCATGTCTGGTCCTGCCGGGCTATCGCCATTCGAGAGCATGTGCGCGCCGGTTCTTGCCATCATCTTGAGGAGTTGGCAGGCGACGCCGGTGCAGTACTCGAGTAGGCCGTGGACGAGTTCATCGTTTTCCTGCGATGCGACATCCATCAGCCACTGGTCTAGGCCGCGCATCGATTCTGCCAGCGAGAAGGGAGATTGATCGCAGTTGCCGCGGATGAAGATCTCGTCTCCATAATCGCGCACCAGAATTGCAACCGCCTCCACCAGGATTTGAATTCTTGGATCGTTCGATATGTCGACAGGTCCCAGGTCGCGTACAGCTTCAAGAACAGGCAAGCATGAGCCGCGGGAGCGGGCGGGGTTGTCCTCTGGGAAATCGAGTGGGACGCCCACTACGCCGGCGAGAGTTACCGCGTCGATATCGACGAGAATGCCGTCAAGTTGATAGCGTTCCGCGGCATCTCCGAAGCACCGGGCGATCAGCCGCGGATCTTCGCGAAACTGGCGCATCGAAATGCCGGCCTCTCGCGCTGCCATCATAAAGTTATGCAGCATGACCGGTGTGCGGTCGGGCCAACTGCCATTCAACGCTGCGTCGATCCTTTGCCGTCCATTCAACCCAAGACCATCCCCTTTTGTGCGACGATTTGGCAATTGATCACTTTCAGGCGCATGATTTCACCGGGTGAAGCGATTGCAGACGACGATCAGGCTCCGACAGCAATCCGATGCAACCCATAGCTCGACTTGTCGTAGAAGCTTTCGTACTGTGCATCCATTGCGTCGATCAATGTCTCTTCGCCCGCTGGTAAGGTATCCAGCGCTTCGTCGATGCGCATCAGCCATTGCTGCTCCTTGCGCGATAGATGCAGTTTACCCGCTTCGGTACCGTGGTTCAGGACTTCGACGGCAGCCCGTCCCGCAGCAACGGTCCGATGATAAGGCGTGTCTGCGTTCACGATGGCTGTCGCAATCTTCATGGTGGCCTCCGGCGAAAGGACCGCGGCCTGCGGGCTGAGCCATTGATCGGATACGGTCATCCAGTCGCGCATCTGCAGAGCTCCACCGTTGCTGGCGGCCGCGGCGTTCATCAGCCGACAGTCATAGGTCAGCAATTCCGTGAAGACCTCCGGCGCGTTGCCCGAAAGCAGGCGAACATTCTGCACCGACTCGTTGCTCCACAGATCGCACATTCCGGCGGCGATGTTTCCGAGCGGACTGAAGTGCGCGCAACTGGCCGATTTTCCTTCCATGGAAATCGGATGGCCGGTAATTGACTTGAGGACCGGCCCTTCGTAGGCGCAATCCTTCGACGGGCCCACAGCACACTGCTCGAACGCGGCCAGGCTGCGCACGGCGCTCATCGCGCGGACCACAGCGGCCAGAACTTCGGGAAGCATCTTCTGGTGGGCCAGTTGCATGGTGGTGTTGGCAAATCCACAGGCCGAATCGCCACCGGGAACGACGCCGGGATGCTGGTCGCAGATGTCGCCAATCTGACCCCACAGCCACGACATGTCCCGCGGAGCCAATACTCCTAACGCAAATACGATGCCTTGAAAATCTCCATACATCAACGCCTGATCGTGAACCTCCTTGCCTCCAACGGACTCGATCGAGAGAATGTCGGCACCAGCTTCCGCACACAGATTCAGCGACAGCCGTAGTTGCTCCCATGCCTCGCCAGATCTCAATTGCGGTGGTTTCAACTGATCGCGCATGTCTGTAGGTGTGACGCGAAGAGCACACGGCAAATGGTGCTTCTCGTGGTATGCGCGCATCTGACGCTTCAAAAGCGCGGTGATTTCCGCGCCCCACTCTGGCTGCTCCGTCATGGCGGGAAGCAGCTTGAACTCCAGCACGATTCCCGGCGTTGCCAGCGCCGCCGCGCGCCGCAGAATCTCGCTCGCCATCTGTTCGTAGTGGGCCAGCACTTCGGTCCACGTCTGTCGATCGATGTTCATGGGCGGCAGCGTGAAGTTGACCTCGGGATAGACGAGACCGCCGCCGATGGTCAGCCCCAGTCCGCAGTGAAGCGGATGCGGGCTGACTCCATATAGCAATTGTTCGGCGCTGGAAACCGCCAGTGTGGAGAATCTTCTAGTCAAGCGACCAGTCATCGTCTCATGCTCCCGCAACGATCTGCCGCACCAGGGAGACGGCCCCGCTGGCGCTCTCGCTGTATCCATCCGCACCGATCTCTTTGGCATATTGCCCAGTGACAGGAGCGCCGCCAATCAAAATCTTCACGCGCGTTCTCAGGCCAGCGGCCTTCAGTACGTCGATCGTGGTCTTCATCGCGGGCATGGTCACCGTCAGCAAAGCGGAAAGACAAACCACTTGCGGCGTGTGCTGTTCTACAGCGGCCACAAATTTGTCTGGAGAGACATCGGCGCCAAGATCGAACACCTCGAATCCGCTGCCTTCCAGCATGGAGGCGACAAGATTCTTTCCGATGTCGTGCATATCGCCTTTCACTGTGCCGATGACGACTCTGGTGGACAGCTTCTCGCCGGAAGTCGCCATCAGAGGACGCAGAAGCTCCATCGCACTCTTCATGGCGCGTCCGGCCAGCAGCAGCTCCGGTACGAAGTATTCTTCCGTCTCAAACAGCCGGCCAACTTCATCCATAGCAGGCACCATGGTGCCCGTAATTAAATCCATTGGCACCGCACCCGCAGCCAGGGTAGCCTGCGTGACCGCATGCGCCTTTTTTGCGTCGCCGTTCAAGATTGCATCGTAAAGTTCTTCCGATCGGACCATTTTCCTCGCCTCCTCATGCTCCTGACACTAAAAACAAATCGCATGGGTGGATTTTTCCGGCATCGGCGCCTCAGTCCAGGTCCATCGCCACAAAGCCTTCACGTGCCCACAATTTTCGCCGTACGCGACCGCGCAAACCGCATCATCGCGCGCATGTTCTCGCGTGGAGTATCGCGCACGATTTCGCAGCCGGCAGCCACCACCCAGCGATCGCCAGCTTGCTGCTGCAATGCATCGAGCGACCGATGAATCGATTCTGGAGAACCGTTGCGAACATCGCGCACCGGATCCAGGTTTCCTATCAGTGCTTGCAGCGGACCCATCTGCGCGCGCGCTTGTTCCAACGTCACCGGCGAGTCGATGTCCACAAGGTCGCATCCCAGCTCGCCGATCCCGGCCAGAATTCTCCGGGTGTTTCCGCAGATATGCAGACGCACTCTGCCGCCGCGCGCGTGGATCGCGTCGACCAGTTTCTTCTGCCAGGCCCAAACTTGCTCTTTATAAATTCGCGGACCTACCAGCGATGCGGGCGGATCGCCAATTCCGATGATGTCCGCCCCAGCCCTGATCTGTGCGGCGGCGAAGCCAGTCGCCAAGTCCACCGAAAACTCGAAGAGGTCATGAACGAATGCAGGGTCATCGGAAAAATCCACCATCAGGCGATTGATTCCACGCAGGTCCGCCGCAGCGGAGCAGGGTCCCTCGACCCATCCCTCGATGAACAGCTCGTTTCCCACGCGCTGGCACAACAACTCTACACCCCGGACACGATCTTCCATGCTGTCGCCCAGTACAGAATCAGGGGATGGTAGCCTCGCCAGCGCAAACTTGTCTTTCAGCAGCGCCTCTTGTTCCACTATTCCCGGCGGCTGATCATCGAACCATTGGAAGTTCGCGCCTAAATCAACGGCTTCTAACGTGGGGCCGATGGTAGAGACATGATCGAAACCAAACATTTCTGCAGCCTTGATCTGCGCATCCACCATCGTTACGTGATCGTGTATATATTTTCCGTCACTGCTGTCCGGTAAAACTCACCTTCTGACCGCGTAACCATTTTCAGAGCAAGCGGATAGAAGCGATTTTGGCTTGCCGCGATTTGAATTTGGCC
>JAJYVR010000169.1 GCA_021791935.1 Acidobacteriota bacterium | reverse complement strand
TACACTGAACTTTCATCCCGCTTCCATGAAAAAACTGCGCGTAGGCATTCTCTTTGGCGGTCGCAGCGGCGAACATGAAGTTTCGCTGCTGTCGGCCGCGTCGGTCCTTCAGGCCATGGACCGCAGCAAGTACGATGTCCACCTGATCGGCATTGCCAAGGACGGTCGATGGCTCACCGCAGGTGACGCGGCGCATCTGCTGCCTTCCTCCACTGGAGAGACGCACCATCTCCGCGCCGGCGATCCGGAGGCAACCCCGGGCGCGGCGCTGCTGGAGCATGGCACAGAAGTGCTGGTCCCGCCCGTGCCATCGCTCGCCGAGCATTCCGGCAGCGCGCTCGTGACCCTTCGCGCCAGCGCGGAAAAATCCCTCAACGTGGATGTCATCTTTCCGGTGCTGCACGGCACCTTCGGCGAGGACGGCACGGTGCAGGGTTTGCTGGAGCTTGCGGACATCGCCTATGTCGGCTCCGGCGTGCTCGGTTCCTCGGCGGGGATGGACAAAGACGTGATGAAGCGTCTGTTCGCCGCCGCCAAGCTGCCGATCCCGAAACATGTTACGTTGCTGCGCGGCGACTGGCAGCAGAATCCCCGTCGCTCCATTCAGCGCGTCGAGGCCGCGCTGCGCTATCCCATGTTCGTGAAGCCCGCGAATCTCGGTTCCTCCGTGGGCATCAGCAAGGCGCACGATCGCAAGGATCTGGGCGTGGCCATCGACCTGGCTGCCAGTTACGATCGCAAGATTGTGATTGAGGTCAGCATCGGCGGCAAGCGCGCCAAGGCCCGCGAGCTGGAAGTCGCCGTCCTCGGCAACGATACACCCGAGGCTTCCGTGGTTGGCGAAGTGATTCCCTGTAAGGAGTTTTACGATTACGAGGCCAAGTATCTCAGCGAAGGCTCGCAGTTGATCATTCCGGCGAAGCTCACCAGGGCGGAAACAAAACGCGTGCGGCAGATGGCCATCGACGCGTTTCGCGCCTGCGATTTGGCGGGTATGGCGCGGGTGGATTTCCTGATGGGACCCGGCGGCCCGAGCGGCCCGCGTCCGCGAAAAATTTTCCTGAATGAGGTCAACACACTGCCCGGCTTTACCGCCATCAGCATGTATCCCAAACTGTGGCAGGCCAGCGGGCTCCCGTACAGTCAACTGATCGACAGACTGATTCAACTAGCTCTGGAGCGGCACGAAGAAAAGAAGAACAACCGCTATGACCTGTAATTGCCTTCGCAATCCCGCCTCGGCACTGTCGCTCTCCGCCGTCCATGCGTGACCCGGCGCAGGATTGTTCTCTGGCGCGGGTGACGCGGAAGCTGGCGTTTTTCCTCGCCCTTGTGCTGCTGTTTGAGGGGCTGTCGATTGCGATTGCGCCTCGATTTCACTCTGGCAGCGTGTTGCGGATCGCCAAGGATTCCTTGTTTCTGCGCGCGGGCAGCGACTCCTCGTACTACATGGCGCAGGGAGATCTCGCCTGGCGGCAGCATCCGAACGCGATCTACGAAACGGCGTTCTTTCAGCGTGGCATCCGTTTCATTTATCCCCCAACATCGCTGTTGCTGTATCGAGCATGGCAGGCGGCAGCTTGGCTGCACATCCCTCCCGCTGTGGCCATGAACTCCATGCTGCTGCTCGCGCTGCTTGGAACGATGGCAGTCGCGGGGGAATTTCTTTTGCGATTGCTTCCGGAGCGGACCATTCTCGATTCGACGTCCGCCGAACGCTGGAAGATTCGCGCGTTGGTGGGTCTGCTTGCGTTCTTTTTCCTGCCGATCATCGATGCCTACAACCTGGGCCAGGTGCAGACCTTGCTGAATTTTCTGGTGACGGCCAGCGTACTGCTCTGGTTGCGGGGTTGTCGAATCTCCCCAGCCATCCTGATCGGTCTTACCTGCTGGCTGAAACCGCAGATGGGCCTGTTCCTCTTGTGGGGACTGCTACGCCGCCAATGGAGTTTTGCGATCTCGCTTTGCATTACGTTGATGGCCGGGCTTTCCCTCTCCCTCGCCGTCTTCGGGTTGCATAATACGGCGGAATACATCCAGGTGCTGCGATACCTGGGGCGGCGCGGCGATTCCATGTTCTGGAACCAATCGCTCAATGGCCTGCTGCATCGCCTGATGCATGTCGGTTCGCCCGTGACATCGTTCTATGGGTATCCGCCGTTCAATCGCGGGATCTATCTGGCTACGGTTCTGTCTTCCGCCGCCATGGTCTTGTTGGCGCTCGCTGTTCCTGTGTTTCAGCGCACCGCTCGAACGACCGTCGATTTTTTGCTGTACGCCATGGCCTGCACCATGGCTTCGCCGATCGTGTGGCAACACCACTACGGCGTTTTCTTCCTGGCATTTCTCCTCTGGATGCCTCTGGCATCGGCCCGCTGGAAGACATTCTTTGTTCTTTTGGTAATCTATCTCCTGATGACGGACACCTGGGCCCCGCTGACCCCGCTGATGTTCACCCGCTGGTCGTTTCTCATCTCGCACGTATACTTCGGCGGTCTGGCGTTGTTTCTCTGTACACTGTTTCGAGGACAACAGGAAAGCCATCCTTCTCGCGGCTTAGTCATCGCCCATGGACGCGAGTAGGTCTATACCGGAAAATATGAGACGAGAAGCCCCCTTTTTCCATCTCTTTGGGGCCCGGCGCCGGGCTGCTATTGAGTGCGTGCAGATTTCCGAGCGACCGATGAGCGTCGCATTGCAAGACATGCCTTTCTCGCGCTGCGAGATGCTCCCAACCTACGCCGCCAGAATCGGGTGCGCCGTTTTTTGCGCTGACTTTCTGACCATGTTTCTGATGAATGTTGCGTGCCTGAATACACGATGGCTGCCCGTATTGTTTTTTGGACTGTTCGGGACGATTGCATTTTGGATATTTCACAATCGGACGGTCCCATCCATCCATCCGGCCTATTTGTCCATCGCACAGCAACGCCGCCTGGCGCTGCTCGTTCTGTTTGCAGCATTTCTATTGGCCGCTGCTCGCCTGCCGTATCTGATGGAAGGACACCTGCATCACCTGGTGGGTCCAGTGGTTTACGACGATACCTGGCACTTCCAGGAGATCAATTCACTCGTGCATTCCGTTCGTTATCCTGCCCAGTGCAGCCTGGTCCCCAATCGGTATTTTTCGTTGTACTATGCGCCCTGGATGATGATCGCCGCCATCTATCTGGCGGTCCCTCTCCACGGATTTACCGTCAAGGCGGCGTTCGCCGTTGGTTGCGCGATTTATCAGTTTCTTCTCTGCCTGACTCTTTTGTACGTTGGGACCGCGCGGGGGCGCAGTCGAAAGCATCTTTATTGGGCCATCTACTTGATCGCTTGCTGGGCGGGCATGGAATCCTTCTTTTCTGGGATGTACTACCTTCGACGAAACCCCGGTTGGCTGCTGGTGTCGGAGACGCCCATCCATTTCCCGCCGCTCCTTACGGGCATTCTGTGGGCCCCGCACCATGCGGCGGCTGCCGTTGCGCTTGTCATTTGCTGGCATGTGTGGGATAGAACGCAAGACAAACATTGGCCCTCAGTTCTCCAATGCAGCGTGTTGCTTGCGTTCGCATTCTATAGCAGCGTCTTTGTATTTCTTGGGGCCCTGCCTTTTGCCGCGTATTATCTTCTGCGCACGGCCCGCGCAAACTATAAAGCAATCCTGGGAGTTACTTGTCTTGCGGCAGTTCTCATCTGGCCGCTCCTATGGATATATCTGGGAAAGACTCAAGACGTTCGATTCGTGTTCCCCTTTATAAAAGGAATCGACGAGCTATTCCCGTATCTTGCCAGCCCACAATTTACCTCCATGCATCCTGCACTTTCTTCTGTGATTGGAATTTTCCACGGGATGGCTGCCGCCTTTTTCGTCTTTCTTGTCTTTATCTTCTTCAATTTCCTGCTGCATGCAATTGCACTTATGTTCGAGGGAAAGAATCTAAGCCTGGATAACATCGCTCTCGCTTCCATTGCGATTGGATTCATCGTTTCCACCTATTTCATTGGATTTCCGGAAGGCGATAACTACGCAAGCCGCGGCTATATCATCCCAATCATCGTCCTTGGATGGATTTGTGCGGGGACCTTGCCGGAGATTCGCCCCAGGCAGTGGATTGCCTTTGGATTGCTTCTAGGAGCATTTGGCCTGCTGCATGAAGGATTTTCTACCTGCAAGCACGCGATGTACATTGCGCGAACGCCGCTGAATGCGCGGTATGGCGGCCCGATTCTGGCCATGAACCAGGATCGCCACACCCGTACCGCATCTTCCAGCGTCATTGGTGCAGCACTCGCGGCCGATCCGGACCTGATTTACTACGTAGAGAAATTTGTTGAGGGTGGGAAGGGCCGCTTGGTCGTCGCCGATCGCCAGCTTGAATGCCTCGGACCGCATGGACCGTGGAAGTGGCAACGGCTCCCGCCGGGACCTGGCAAATAATCAGGAGGGTGAATGGCCACGCGGCTCCGCGTCGGGCGCGCATGTTGACTGTCGAGCGGAGAAGATTGGCCGTTGCGGCGCCTGCATGTCGGTTCGAAGACTCAATTCTCTACGGAATGGATTCTGAGGCTCTGCGGGTTGTCCCAAAGATGGGGCCGGCCATTGGACTGCACCAGGTCCTCGTGGGTGACATGCTTGCCGAGTCGGAGGACGGTTGCGAACAGGACCCCGATATCGGACGAAAGCGTCGCCGTCTCCATGTAGTCGGTGTCCAGCCTCGATTTAAGCGGCACAATGGATTGCTGATAAAAACTCTCGAGACGCCCTGCAGGTACCTTGCATAAAATGTGCGCCTCGTCGCGGAACGCGAGAGTTGCAGCCCCGGTGACTCCCGGACGACATGCCATCGGGGCGGGATCGTGGTTGGGCAATTTCGGACGGGGGCCAACCAGGCTCATATCGCCGCGCAAGACGTTATAAAGCTGGGGAAGCTCATCCAGCTTGAAGCGACGCAGAAAATGCCCAATGGGTGTGATTCTCGGATCGCCTTTGGCGGTATGTCCGGGGCCGATCGCTTCCGAATTCTCCACCATGGTACGAAATTTATAGATCGTAAATAGTTTGCCATGCTGTCCCGCGCGTTGCTGGCGGAAGATCGCGGGGCCTGGAGAAGTCAAGCGGACGGCGATCGCGACGATTCCCAAAATTGGAGAAATAAGAATGAGCGCGGGGACGATGCAGGTAAGATCGAACGCCCGCTTCCAGATGGAAGCGCACCAGGGACTCAGCCTGGAATGAAGTCTCAAGTCTCTCGTGCCTGTTTTCGCTTCCGGCGATTTTACGCTGGAAACGAGCCATGGAACATCTCCATGTGTAGCAGATGGGGGCGTGGTTACAAGGTACTCCAAAGCAGGGGGGAAGTAAGGTTCGGTACTCAAGTCTGCGATCTCCGAATTCATCCAAACTGACGTTCTCTTAATGTTTACGACTAAGGTCCCCACGGGTTTTAAGGGTCGAGCACCCGGATTCAAGCAGTCAAGCTTCAACCACCCGACCCGAGTTCCCTGCTAAACGCGAGACGATTGTCTGATTCATTTTTATCCATCTCATGTGAAAGATGGATAAAAGTGCGTGCAATTTGAGGAGCCACAGGTAGGTTGGGGTTGTGGCTCCGGACTTCTATTAAAGCAAGTTGTTGATGGTTACAATCTACATGGATAGTAGCGGCGATTCAATAACATTTTTGCGGTTGAACGGGACTGTATTCGAGGTAGCAACAAAATGGAACACAGCGGTGCCATTCTGGGAAAATACTTTGCATAGGGGAAGGAAGCATAATAAATCCGAAGGCTCCGAAGATTCAGAAGATCAAATTCGATTGCGGCCGATTCGCAGCATTTGGCGCAATTGATGCATCTTCATGGCTGTCTCAGGGTCCTGTGTCGCGTGTCCGTAGGCAGATTGTAGAATCACCCAAAAGCTGGAGAACATGGCCCCCAGAATAAAGGCCAACAGCGTGAGCAGGGTCCGTGGAGGCCAGGAACGCCGCTCGGGAACCAATGCCGGATCGACGACTTGAATCATCTGACCTTGTTTGGCCTCATCCACCTTGGCCATCTCATATTGCCGGGTCATGAATTCAAAAAGCGTCTCCTGATAGCGAACATCCCGCATCCGGCGGAGATATTCCAGGCTCGCAGCCGGCACCTGGGAGGTGGGAGTCAGGACATTTTCATCCATGGCGGCGGACTCCGGATGGCCTTTTTCAAAATCCGCCAACTGCGCCCGCCATGCTGCAATCTGAGATTGCAGCGTGATCACTTCCGGGTTCTGGTCGGTGGCGGAGGTGCGCAGCGCGCCCAACTCCACTTCGCTGGCGGAAATCTGGGCCCGCAGTTGCATGATGGTGGCAATGACGGCCTGGGCTTGTCCCTGCGGCTGAATGATTCCCGTCTTCTTCTCGGTTTCTTCCAAGGCAACTTCCGCATCGGTCAATTTATTTTTCTCTTGCGTCACTTGCTGCTCGAAAAACATTCTTCGCTGGGCGGCCGATGTGACTGCCAGATGGGACATCAGATCGTGCAATCCATCCACGTATGCATTGGCCATCGCCGCGGCCCGTTGGGCGTCGTGGTCCTCCACCGAGATGCTGATCAGAGAACTTTTCTCCGAGAGAATCTTCGTGTTGGACTTCAATGCTTTGCGCGCATCGCTCAACTTTTTTGTTTTATAAACGCGCATCAGGTCGAAGCGCCGGACGATTCCATCCATCACGTTTTCGCTTTGCAGCAGTCCGATGTATAGGTCGTCCGGGTTCTTGAGGCCCAAGGCACTGGCCGCGCCGCCGCCGGCCAGCGACGCCAGTCCGCCAAGCTGCCCCAGCATCGCCATCCCGGAACTCTCTTGCTGCTGCGGAGGCAACATGGTTGTGGTTGCGGTAAAGGTGACTGGAACGACAAGGACCACGATGGCGGTGAGCAGCGCGGCCACAAAACTGAACAGAAGAATGAACCGCCTTCGCGCTCCCAGAACCAGGGCGAGATCCAGCAGGTTTACAGAGTCATCTGGATCAGACGTACTTCGGCGCGGCGTTGGCACAGGATCTTCTTGCTCCGTGGCGACAGGTTCCGCGTTGGTGTCGGTTGGCATCATGGCCATGCTAAACCCTAGAGGCCGAACAGCGTGAGGGCCGCGATTCCCAGGCCGAACTGGGAAAATACCGTCGACCAGTCGGTCAGCCCGCGGAGCATTGTAGTTTTGTTGATGCTGTCCGGGACCACGACTGTATCGCCCGGATAGGCGTATTTGTTGCCGAATTCGTCGGTAAACAGGGTCCCTCCCGCCGTTTGCTTGCTGACGACGGAGCCGTCCGCGCGGATGACAAATTCGTGGCGCTTGTCGGCATTGCGTGTCGTCC
>JAJYVR010000168.1 GCA_021791935.1 Acidobacteriota bacterium | reverse complement strand
TCCGAATAAGCTTGCGCCATCGCTTGTCTTCGCGGAAATCGCCAAACCAAATTTATCGCACCCCTAGCATCCGGGATATAGCAATCTTGGTTCCGCTCTAGGGTGGGAAAGAACGATGCCCACATTGCAGTAACCGTGAAAATGCTTTAACCCCACTGGATATGCGGGTGCGGCGGCCCGAACAAAAACACAAAATAGCGCGTCCATTCCTTGCCGGTGTTGCGGACCGCATATCTCGTATTTGAAGCGACGTAGGCCACGCCGCCCGGCCCTACCTGGCAGCGCTTGCCCTCCATCTCCACTTCCAGCATTCCTTCGCGCACCAAAAATAGCTCATCGCCCGGATGGCTGTACATTTCGTGGACGACCCCGCCCGGGGCCACGCCGGACTCATGCATCGACAGATGCTGTCCGTTCGACGTGGTCCCCTCAAACACAGGGATGTAGTCGCGGCCTTTGCTTTTTTCCACCTTCAAGTCCTTGAAATCGTAAATCGCGGACGGCAGCGCTTGATCGTTGCTTGCGCCCTCTTCCGCTGCATGGCCGGTGGCCGTCGCCATCAAGGCGGGCAACAGAATGCAGATGTCTCTTCGTGTCAGTGCCATGTGTGCGTATCTCCTCTTTCCGTCCATTCAGTTTGAAATTCCCATGCTCCCACTCAGACGTGGATTGCTGGAATCTTCATCGCGCGTTCTTCGTAGACGGCCTGTCTTCCCGTCGAGCAGGCAATCGCGGACCCGAAACCCACGTCCACATTGGCAAACGGCTGCCGCTTGTTGCGCGCGCATTCCACAAAAGACCCGCAAGCCGTCCGTGTCGCGTCCTCGCCCGGTTTCGCTTGCAGGCGATACCCCGGCCCGCGATACGGCATCGCCGAGTCCGCATTGAAGGAGGCCCCGGTCTCCACCCCTTCTTGCACCACGTCGGAGTGGGAGGCCTCGGTGATTGTCTTCGACGTCTGCTTATAGAAGGTGGCATCTTCCAATGTGATCTGCAAGCTGCCCTCGGTGCCGTAAATCCATATCTGGTCCGCCATCAGGCCGTTGTCTGTGATCGAGCTGAAAAACATGCGCCTGCCTTTGGAGTAGCCGAGCACTGCCTGCACATTGTCGCCCACCGTGCGCCCGTCGTGGTAGACCGCGATACTGCTGGCGCCCAGAATTGTTTGCGGATACTCTCCAAATACCCAGTTGGCAATGTCGATGTGATGCGAGCCCAGCTCTTCCAGCAGGCCGCCGCTCGATTCTCGATAGAGCCGCCAGTTCATCAAGTGTTCTAGGCTCGGGTTCGGCGCCTCGCGCCGCCAGTTGTCGTTGCGGTGCCAATACCCATACACATGCGTGGGCTCGCCAATGTCGCCCTTGTGGACGCGATTCACCGACTCCACAATCCACGAGGCATACCGCATCTGATGTCCCACCTGGAATATCTGGCCCGTCTTCCGCACCGCGTCCACAACGTTGGCGCAATCTTCCTGGGTAAACCCGATCGTTTTTTCGCAATAGACCGGCCGTCCGCTTTTCATGGCGGCGATCGCATACGTGGCATGGAACACCGGCGGCGTGGCAATAAAAATCGCGTCGATATCTTTCCGTTGCAGCATCTCGCGATAGTCCTTATGGGCAGGCACCTTCTTGCCGACCATCTCATTCACCTCCGCGAAGCGCGGTTCATACACGTCGCACTGCGCGGCAATTTCCACGCCCGGCGTGCGCAGCAGCTGTCGCAGCAACTCCTGCCCGCGGCTGCCCGGCCCAATAAAACCGATATTCACGCGATCGTTGGCCGCGATACGACGCGAGGGCGCCGCCTGCGGTCCCTCCGCTTGCCCGTACAACGACGAAGCACCCGACAACTTCGCCGCCAGCATACTGAACGAAAGACCCTGCAGCAGACTTCTGCGGTTCATAGTTTTACTTTCTCCTTGGCATTCGCCAGTGCGGCGAGCTGCCCATTGGCAACTTCGGCGGGCCAGCGAATGGCCTCGTACTCCGCCGCAAATTGCTTTTCCTGCCCACACTGCTTTTCTCGGACGACCAGCGCGCAGTCCTGTTGCCGCCCGTCCAGCAACAACGCCCTGTCTTCCGGTCTAGAGACAAACAATGCATTCGATAGCGCGTCGCTATCGGTTGCCGACGGCGAAATCGCCGTCGCCTGCGCCATTCCTTCTACAGGTCGCAGAGTTCGTGGGTCCATGATGGCGCCGTAGAAATGTCCGTCATGAACGAAGTTTTTCTCAGAAAGATTTGCTGTTGAAAGAGAAGTGTCGCGAAGGATGACGGTAGAAATCGTGCCGCCTTCAGGATGGGGAGAGGGTACGCGCACCTTCCAGCCTGCTTCTCCCGGCGGCGCGCCCAGCGCATAGATCGTGCTGCTGCCGGCGGAGAGTAACGCCGCTGGCGCCTGCTTCGCACGTAGAATTCTCACTGCGCGGTCGACTGCATAGCCTTTGCCGACCCCGCCTGGGTCCAGCTCGATTCCAGCAGCGAGAAATCGCACCGTGCGCTGCCCGCGATCCAAGCGAATCTTTTCCCAGCCAACATCGGCTCGCGCGGCCGCCAACTCTTCCGGCGAAGGGAATGCGCCCGATGCGCCGAAAAACTTCCAGACCTTCATCAGTTTGCCCACCGAAATATCGAAGGCGCCGCGCGAGCGTTCACTCCACGCCATGCAGGTTACCAGAAAGTAAAAAGTCTCCGGGTCCGTCGTAACGTCATGCTGGAAGGCCTCGCGGTTGATGCGGGACAGCTCGCTGCCCGGCCGATAGTTGCTCAACAGCCCATCGATGCGATCCACTTCCTCAAACACTGGCCTGGCGATGGCCGCAGCTTGCTCGCGCGACGGCGCGTACAGATACAACGAGTACTCCGTTCCCATCGCCGGATGCGTCGTGCGATAGAGTTGCGCGGCAGGATTGAGAGTGATTGTGTCCATTACAAATGGGCTCCGCGAGTGAAGCACGCGTGCCGGCGCGTATTGAAGTCGAGGCTGGCCAAGCGGCGCACCGGTACGAGAAAAGTTCGGCTCATTCGGCTGTTCCCCCAGATAATTTTGCGCCGGAGGCGATCGCTGGAGTGGATACCGAATAAATGGCCGCCGCTCCGGCCAGGCCAGCAAAGGTAAAGATGGCCCAGGCCAGTCGATAACTGTGGTACGTATCGAAGATCTTCCCCGCCATCCATGGCGCAATCCATTGGCCGATCATGTATCCCATGATAATCAGCGCCAGCAGCTTTCCCAGCGATGGCAGCCCGAAGCGGTCCGCCGTCACCAGCGGAATCAGCATGTAATCCGCGCCCATCGAGAACCCAAACGCGACCGCGAAGGCGAAGGCCGCCATCGGCTGGCGCGCCAGATACAACAGCGGAATGGAAGCCGCCAGCACCAGATAAAACAGCGCCATCGTATTTTTCTTCCGGAAGCGGTCGGCAATATGACCGACCAGCACCCTTCCAGCAAGGCTGGAAATCAGCAGCGCCGAGAGGAAATGCGACGCTGTTCGAACGGAATAGCCTTGATCTTTCAAAAAAAGGATGAAGTGTTGAATCACCGCGTTGACGGAGCTTAAAATCAGCGTCGCGCCAGCCAGAATCAGCCAGAAATCCCGAGTGCGGACCGCCGCCGCAACGCTGCCGACGCGCCCGTCCGGCTCCGAATCAAGCGTTCTCAAATCATCCGCAATGGCTCCGTCCGGAAACAACCCCATATCGGAGGGTTTCGAGCGCGTCACCCAGATGCCCACTGGAAATAACACGGCCAGGATGACGACCCCGGCAATTTCCAACGCTGCTCGCCAGCCAAAACTGCGGACTAGATGATTCGCCAGCAGAGGAGAAACCACCCCGCCCAATCCCAACCCGAGGTAGGCATATCCCATCGCCTGGCCGCGGCGTGCGCGAAACCACTGCGCGATCAGGACCTGGTTGGCAATGGGACCGGCCAGCGTGTATCCGACGACCTCCGCAATGCACAGCAACTCATACTGCCAGAAGTGCGTCATCCGTCCCATTAGAACCAGCGGCAGGCCGATCAAGCCGATTCCCGAAAGGACGACGTTGCGGGCCCCCACTCGATCAATCAAGGTCCCGGCGAAAAGGCCGAAGGGAAGTCCCACGAGCAGCGCGCCGAGCAAGAATCCTTGTGTCACCTGCGCCCGCGTAAATCCCAGGGACGCGACAAATGCCGGATAAAAAACTGGGAAACCGTAATAGATCACGCCGGTGGTAAAAAAAAGATTCAGGAAGGCGGCGGCCACGATCCACCAGCCGTAGAAAAATCTGGGCGGCGTGCTTGCAAGACGGACTGGCGCGGGCGTTATCGTCACGTGTGAAAGCATACAGGAGTTGAATCCGAAGCCGCGAATGTGGCCTCCGCAGGACCTGTCGCAGCCTCCGGGCTCCTTGGACGACGGCAATCGTGCGACACACAACCGCTGGGTTTCAAGGTGATAGCAATCTAAATTTCTCGATTGATGGAAACGTTTCTGAAATACTTCACAACATTGCTGGAGGGTGTACGCTGGGTTCGAATAGATCGGAGGGAACATCGGAGACAATGCGCCTACTCAACCGAATCGAATTTCTTGCCGCGGGTGTCTACGCGGTCATGCTGTCTGCGCCGGCGGCGCGCGGCAACGTTGCGCTTACGGTGGTCACCGACCGCGGAAGCGTTCAGGGAGCCTTAAGCGGCGACGGGCAGGTGCGCGCCTTTCTGGGGATTCCATACGCCGCGCCTCCAGTGGGACCGCTGCGTTGGAAACCGCCGCAACCCGCGCCAGCGTGGTCTGGAGTTCGTTCGGCCACCCGCTTTGGCCCGCGCTGCATGCAGACCCAGCTTTTCCCCGACATGGTCTTCCGCGATTCCGGCCCCAGCGAAGACTGCCTCACGCTGAACGTCTGGACGCCAGTCGCTAAAAGTGCCGGGCCACTTCCCGTCATGGTCTGGATTCATGGCGGCGGATTTGTGACGGGAGGTTCGTCCGAACCCCGGCAGGATGGCGAGCACCTGGCCCGTAAAGGCGTCGTCGTTGTCTCCATGAACTATCGGCTGGGGATCTTCGGATTCTTCGCCCTCCCCAGCCTGGCGGCTGAGTCTCCAAAACATGCCGCCGGCAATTATGGCTTGATGGACCAGGCGGCTGCGCTCGATTGGGTGCGGCGCAATATCGCGGCATTCGGAGGCGATCCCGCCAAGGTCACGATCTTCGGCGAATCCGCCGGGTCGATCTCCGTCAGCGCTCAGATGGCATCCCCGGTTTCGCGAGGCTTGTTTGTCGGTGCCATCGGCGAAAGCGGCGGCGCGCTGACCGGTCCCGGATTGACCTTCCTGTCGCTTCCCGTCAGCGAGCAACGCGGGCAGCAATTTGCCGAGTCCGCGTTCAAAAACAGCAGCCTGGCCTTTCTGCGCTCCGTCAGCGCGGCCGATCTGCTCAAGGCGGCCGCTGCGGCTCCGCATCGCCTCAAGACCTTCTGGCCCAACGTGGATGGGGATTTTCTGCCTGAAAGTGTTCCCGCCATCTATGCCAAGGGAAACCAGGCGCGCGTTCCTTTGCTGGCTGGATGGAATAAGGATGAAGGCAGCGGGGATGTTTTAGGTCAACCAGAAAAACCGACGCCAGCAAGCCTGCGCGCCATGGCTACATCCAGATTCGGCGCAAAGGCGTCAGACTTTCTCAAGGCGTACTCCGCTTCCAACGATGCGGAGGCGCTGCGGGTCTCCGAGGATTTTTCCGGCGATGCCTTCATTGCTTATTCCACGTGGGAATGGCTGGAGGCGCAGGTGGAAACAGGGGACGCACCGGTCTATCGCTATCGCTTCGATCTGGGCTCGCCCGGCGATCCATTTCATCCCGCTGCCATCGGCGCCTTTCACTCTGACGATATTGAATATGTCTTCGGCACCCTGGATTCGCGGCGAGGAGCGAAGTGGAGACCGGAGGACTATAAGCTGTCCGAGTTGATGCAGGCCTACTGGACGAATTTTGCCAAGGCCGGCGACCCCAACAACTCCGGGCTTCCCCGTTGGCCAGTTTACAACGAGGCTGCAAAATGGCAGGTCATGCATTTGTCGCCGGATTCTGAAGCCAGACCGGACCGGCATCGCGACAGGTATTTGTTCCTTCAGCAGGTCTGGGGACCGGATGCAACGCCCTAGCGAGTGCCGGTTGGATCGGGCGGATCGGAAACTCGTAGTATGAAACAAACAGTTTTTAGGTCATCTCACTTGAATGGCGGAATTCTGAGTGCGTATGAAAGAGAATGCTGACTCCAGGAAGAACAAGATAGGACTGCGAGAAATTGCAGCCGCGGCCAACGTCAGCGTGGCCACGGTGTCTCGCGTGTTGAACGGGAACAATCGCGTCGATCCGGCGATTCGGGAAGTGGTGCTGGATGCGGCCGCCAAGCTCAATGTCGATCTTTCCCAGCGCAACAAGACCAAGGCCATGGCCTTCCTGTTGAGCAATCGCGCCATGCTGCACGCCTTCCATTCCAGGATCCTGCTGGGAGCGGAGGCGTACTGCGCGGCCAGCGGCTGGGACATGGTCTTTCTCTCGTTCAACTATTCGCCGCACATTCCCTGGAAGGAACTGCATCTGCCCAAGGTGGTGCAGCGCCATGACGTGGTGCGGGCCGTGGTCCTGGCCGGAACAAATTCCGCCAACCTTCTGGAACTGCTCGACCACAAGGGCATCGCCTATTCTGTCTTGGGAAACAACGTCATCGGAGAATTGCCGGGTTTGAAAGGCGACATCGTGTATTCCGACGATGTTCAGGGCGGCCAGGAGATGACAAAATACCTGATCGGCCTGGGCCATCGCGACATCTGGTTTGTCGGCAATGTGCGCCTGCCGTGGTTTGCCCGGCACTTTGAAGGGTATCGCCGAACCATGAGCGAGGCCGGGCTGGCTCCGCGCCTGAGCGGACTGGAGTTCGAGGATGAAACCGAGATGGGCTACATCAACGCCAAGTCTCTTCTGGCCCAGGGCGGACCCTGCACGGCCATCCTCGCGGGCAACGACCAGACCGCGCACGGCGTTTACAAGGGGCTGCGCGACAGCGGTCGAAAAGTTCCAGACGACATCAGCGTTGCCGGCTGCGACGATACCGCCAGCGCCGGGCTTTATCCTGGACTCACCACCACACGGGAATTTCCCGAGCAATTGGGCCAGCAACTGGTCAAACTGGTGTTGAATCGAATCTCGCAGCCGAGTCTTCCTCCCCAGGTGGTCACCATTCCAACCCAGTTGATCAAACGCGAATCCTGCAAGCCCGTTGCCGCAGCCAAAGAACTGCTCGCCGCCGAAGTCACCGCAAGCTAGTATCATTTTCAAATCAAGTGTGAACAAAACTCTGGGTGACCCTCGATAAGGACGAAGGCTTTGTCAAGGCACAGTTTTCCTGTGCGGTGCGGCTGCATCGCTTGTCTTTCCAGAGAGGTTGAGGACCAGAGCTCCGGT
>JAJYVR010000167.1 GCA_021791935.1 Acidobacteriota bacterium | reverse complement strand
TATAAACAAAGCCGTACCACCAGATATCGCCGCGTTTGTAAATGGTCATTTTGAGCCTCGTTTCGTCTGCATTATGGGGTGTTGGATTCCTTTGGTTGGCTTGTCCGCCGCTTTCTTCTTTTGCCTGGCACGTTCCAGCGCGGCGGCCTGTTCTCTTGGAGCCTTTTTCTTCGCCGCCAGCTCCCGTGCGCGCTCCCTCTCTTTTTTAGCCTTATCCGGGTTGCGCCGTCTCGTTTGCAGGGTCAGTGTATTTCTGCATGTGTCTCTGGGGCCATTGCAACACTTCTGCCCGTGGTTGGATTTGACCTCGAATATCCGTTTGCAGCTTGGCAGCGCACAGCGTTTCCATTCCACACCGCGTATCAGGTCAATGTAGTTGGCTGCGGCAATCGCTTCCAGCACATTGCGCGCTCGGATAACTATGGCTGGCTTGAGGCTGAAGGTGCCTCGCGCGATTTCTGGCGGCGCGTGCGCCATGACAGCTTCTTTAAGCTCCTGGCCTTTGAGCCGCTTCCAATACGCTTCGCGCTCTTGCTGGCTACGGCCCATATGAATTTTCTGTTGCTGCTCGGCAAGAATCTGCGAGTGTTTTGTGCGGCTCTCTTCGTCCGCATACTGCCAATCAATTTGCAGCGCGGCGGTCCCTGGCGGACGTAGGAGGGCTTGCGGGCTTAGGAAGGCCATCTGGTACGCCCTCAGTTCGCGGGCGTTGTTTTCCGCCTCTCTATAGCTGGACAATGCCTCTTGCTGGAGTTCCGGCGGCCACTCTGGATGTACAGGCGGCCAATCGGTGAATGGTTTCGAGTGAACGAAAAAGCTATTCGGGAAGCCTTCGAGGGCGAGCGACGCCTGCTTCGCATCTCTACTGTCATTCACATCCCTCGCGTCCGATGAGAGAATGCCTTGCGCCAGATACATAAAGTCCTGGCGGCGCACCAGTTTTGCGAACCTTTGCCACTCCATTATTTGCTGCAGAGAGACCCTGGGAAGATACCAGAATGCGCCCGCCTTATTGAGAAATCGCAGTACGTCGGATGGTTTCTGCGGATCGATTCTGTCGAATGTTTCTCGAATGGCAAAGGCATCTAGAGTAACTGGCTCGTGTTTCTTATCTTCAGAGGTTTCGCCCTGCTCAGTCATCCACTGGCGTGAACAGTCCTGGGTAAAGAAATGATCGCCGTGGTCCATGCGCATGGTCCACGGATAGAGCAGCGCTTCATAGACAACGCGAGCGTGCATATCGCTTACTGGATTCAGCGGCCCTATGCCGCCAAAGTCGTAGTCGTTCTCGGTGTCAGGCATAGCATGTCACCCTTTCTGTAAGTTTTTGTGATTAACATAATCGTGTAATCTGGGGCGGTCACGATACCCTTCCTGCTTGCAGCAGGAAGCGGCTTGGCTATTTTTAGAAGCTTTACGCGAAGTTGACATCGGAACTTCCTTCCTTCCCTCTGTAGGCAAACCTGCACCGTGTCACCATATCTGTTCATTGACCTGAAGTATGTCATCAGTTCCAATTGAACGTAATGGTAGCACACCCAATCTATGTCTTGGAGATACGCACCACATGAAGGCAACCACGGACGATCCTTTTTTGACTGTAGCGGGCGCGGCTGAGTATCTAGGCGTGAGTAAGAAATGTATATATACCTGGCTGTATGCACGTGTGTTTCCGAGTGTTCGATTAGGGCGGGCAGTCCGCATCAGATTGTCCGATCTTGAGGCTTTCATCGCAGCGGGAACCACTCCTGCACGTTCGGAGGGCCAATGAATCGCCTCCGAAAAATCCTCTCTCGCCTGGGTGTCCGATACTCCCGCATTCGACGTGTCGAACAGCAGCAGGCTCACCAAGGGAAAGCAATCTACCTCTTGCTGAAGCGGGACGCTGAAAGAGACCGCCTAGCGGATCGCAGCGAATGACGGCGGAAACTTTCGCATCGCTGCTCCATGCGCGGCCTACCGGACGTGGCCGATGGTCCGCGCGGTGTCCGGCGCACCCGGACAGGAATGCGTCTCTGACGATCACGCAAGGGCGGCGGGGCGTGTTACTAAAATGTTGGAGTCAAGGCTGCGCTGTCGCGTCCATTGTGGCGGCGCTTGGTATTCGCGTGGCCGATCTGTTCGATGGTCCGGCATTGACACCAGAGAAGGCCGCGCAATCGGCTCTGGTGTCCGCCGCCCGCGAGCAATGGAATCGCCAGTGTCGAGCTATCGAGCGTGCGCGTGTTGACCGCGTGCGCGACTTGGAGAACATTGTCGATGGCTTATGCGCGAGGCTGGCACGCGACCCGGAAAATGCCGCGCTTGGCAGCCTCTTCCACCGCACGATAGACAAGCTGCATGAGGCAGCGGCGGTCATAGACCATCAGCCGCCAGAGTTAGGCGGCAAGCGGCTGGAACCGCCTCCCAATAGCGTGGAATGGGTTTCCGCCGCGCTGGTGGAGATTCGCGCAACTTTCGACACACAAACAAAAACGGCCCGCTATGAACGGACCGCTTAAGTGAAAGGAACTATCAATTGTCTGAGAAGATTTTATCATCCTCTCCCGAACAATCCTTGGAACATCGTTCGCGTTCCGACTTCGCGGCCATGTCAACGGATGAGCTGATGCGGATCGCCGAAGAGCTGACCCATGAAGGCCAGCCGATACAAGCAACGCCACCGGAGAAAGAATCGGACGCGACCGGATGGCCGGAACCGGAGCGGCTGGGCGAAGAGTTGCCGCCGGTCCCGCAATTCGACCCGGAACTTTTGCCGGCTTCGCTGCGTGCGATGGTGTTGGATGTGACGGAGCGGCTGCAAGTGCCGATCGATTATCCCGCCGTCGTCTCCGTCGCTACGCTCGCGGGCCTTACCAATCGCCGTGCGCTGATTCAGCCTAAACGCCACGATACCGGCTGGGCAGTCGTGCCGAATCTTTGGGGTGCAATCATCGGACCGCCTGGAGTGATGAAGTCGCCGGTAGTTTCTGCGGTGACGGCACCAGTGCGAGCGATGGAAACAGAATGGCGCAAGCAAAACGATGCGGCAATGGCGGAATACAAGGCCGCAACGGAACGTGCAGACCTGGAGGTTGCCGCCTGGAAGGAAACCTACAAGCGAAACGTGAAAGCGGGGAAGGAAACACCAGAGAAGCCCGGTACGAACATTGCGGTGCCTACGCCGCGTCAGCTTGTAACAGCCGATGCAAATTTTGAAGCGCTCCACAAACTGATGAGCGAAAATCCGGCAGGGATCTTCGTACTACGGGATGAACTCACTGGCTGGCTGGCTGGTTTAGAACGGCAAGGGCGAGAACAGGAACGATCTTTCTTTCTTGAGGCATGGAATGGCGACCAGTCTTTCACGATCAACCGCATCGAACGAGGCAACATCCACGTCGCTCATGCTTGCGTGTCGCTGTTCGGCGGAATCCAGCCTTCGCGGTTGCGTCCCTACCTGGCGGACACCCTGAAAGATGGACCGTCGAATGACGGCTTAATTCAACGCTTCCAGCTCGCGGTTTGGCCCGATGTTTCGCCGAACTGGAGATACATCGACCGCAAGCCGGATGAACCGGCGCTTGAGAAAGCGGCTTGCGTGTACCGGCGCATTGTCGAGATGGATGCAGAGAAACCGCTCCGTCTGCAATTCGACAATCACGCGCAAGAATTGTTTCAGCAATGGATCACAGACCTGGAGCATCGCACTCGGCAGGAAGACAGCACCATCATGCAAGCGCACCTTGCAAAGTATCGGAGCCTGATGCCATCGCTTGCGCTGCTCTTCAGCCTGGCGGACGAGGGACTGACCGCGGTATCGCTTCGTCATGCGCAACAGGCTTGCGACTGGTGCGACTATCTGGAGGCCCACGCCCGCCGCATCTACTCTGCCCGCATCAGCCCGGAGCAAGCCGCTGCCTTCGACTTGGGCAGGCGACTGGTGAAGGGATGGAAGCGCACGGAGATGTGCTTCACCTTGCGCGACGTGTACGGCAACCATTGGAGCGGACTGAGCACGCCAGAGGAAGCGCGGCCCGCTGTGCAGATTCTCGAAAGCTATGGATGGCTGCGCAAGGAACCGGCAGACAAGCTCAAGGGCAGACCCTCTGAGGTTTATGCAATCAATCCGCGAATTGAGGCGAGTCATGCAAACTATTGATCGTTGGCGGAACTGGCATCCGGCAGGAAAGTTAGAGGATGGCTCTAACATGGAGGTATCAAAAGTATCAAAAATGGCTTTCGATACTTTTGATACTGCCTTCTCTGCACAAGCCCGAAACTTTTTCGGCTCTGAGACCATGCCAGCCGATGAACCGGACGCATGGCGACCGGAGTATGAGAAGTGGATTCGGACGGCTTGCGTCTTCCATGACGGCTGCTCTGGGGGTGTGGCTTCCCTGCATCGATCCTTCGCGGGCTGGTGCGTTGCTGGAATCGCCGTCTGCCCTTGCACACGAGAGACATTCGCGCTTCTGCTCATACAGGATGGCTTCGAGATACAGGCCGATATGGTTCAAGGCTTGATGCTGGTGGAAGACTACCGGGCTGCATGGCGGAAGCCCACGGCATAGGCTCCGGGCCTTACTGGTGCGCGAGAATGCGTCCTACCTGTACGCTCGACCACTCTCCGCCGCGTGCGGTGCGGACGCCTTTCTCATTCAGGACCGCCGCAATCTGATGGAGTGAGTTTGCGCCCGCATTGCGGATGGATTCAATCATGGGTCGCAGGTCACTGGCGCGTTTGCTGGCCTTGGCAGCGCGTACCTGGATGCTCGCGGCCTGTCCCTTCGATGCGATGCTGCTACTATTCCAGCGTGCGCCACCTAACTTGGTTCCGCGCGCCTTGGCAGCGGTGAGCGCGGCCTTCGTGCGCTGGGAGATCATGGCTGCCTCATGCTCTGCCATCGCAGCCATGATGTGAACGGTGAGGCGATTGGCTTGCGGCAGGTCAACCGCAACAAACTCTACACCAGCTTCCATGAGGTTGCTGATGAAATTCACGTTGCGTGCCAGCCTGTCGAGTTTGGCGATTACGAGGGTCGCGCTATGCACGCGGCACAAACGCAACGCCTCTGCCAGCTTTGGGCGGTCATTCCGCTTGCCCGACTCGACTTCCACGATTTCTTCGATCAAGGTCCAATTGCCGCCGTTGAGATAGCCGAGCACGGCTTCCCGCTGCGCTTCTAGCCCTAGACCGCTTTTGCCTTGCCGCTGGGTCGATACTCTAAGATAGCTGATGAACTTGCCGTTTGCCATTTTGTGCCCCGATTCCATGCGGTACGTTTGCTGCTACGTCAGATGCTGTAAATGTATCACTCCAGAATGAATAATGCAAGGGGAAAATCGGCAAACATGAAGGTATCAAAAGTATCAGAAATGGCTTTCGATACTTTTGGTACTGCCATTCCTGCACAATCCCAAAACTTTTTCGGCCCTGGGGCCATGCCAGCCGATGAACCGGACGCATGGCGACCGGAATATGAGAAGTGGATTCGGACGGCTTGCGTCTTCCATGACGGCTGCTCTGGCAGTGTGACTTCCCTGCATCGTTGCTTCGCGGGCTGGTGCGTTGCCGGAATCGCCGTCTGCCCTTGCACACCAGCGACATTCGCCGATCTGCTCATACAGGATGGATTCGAGATTCGCGCCGGTATGGTTGAAATACTGCGTAGACGCTGTACAAATCACGCAAGGGGGTAGGGGGTCTTCTTTTGTTTTCAAAAGGTTACGCCAGACCGACGTAGGGGCGGACTTTTACATCCACAAAATTGAATATTTTTGGCATATAGATCAGAGAAATCGGGTGCTTTGGACGGCTGAATATAGCCTCTCGCGTGAGCGCCCTAGGCCATGTAGAGCGCACCAGCGACGGATCAATGATTCCGCAACGTTTCCCAAACGCTCTCAGGGCAATCTCTCGCTGCCTGGCGGCTCACAGGCCGCGCTACATCGAAGGCTCACCAGCATCGACACAGCGGTGCTCACAGGCGGCGCTCAGACCGCGCGCCGCATCGACACCACAACCCGCTCGACACTGCGGACTCTCATGCTCTGGGGTGTGGCTCATGCGGCGGATCGCCGCGCCGGACAACTCCACACCACTCACGCGCTCTCTGCCTGGCGGCGCTCACAGGCCGCGCTACATCGAAAGGCTCACCCGCATCGACACAGCGGCCTCACAGGCCGCGCTACATCGAAGGCCGCTCATCGTAACCCACCCCACGAAGGGACTAGCGTTCTACGTTCTGTCTGGTGAAAACGCCGTTTCTCATTGTGGTGAAAATTGTGACATAGAGCATGGAAAATGAGAGTAATTCAGAGTATTGAGCTATTTGCATGAAGGCTCTCAAACCTGCATGAACACTAGGCGAAAGCAAACTAGGGTAAACCATGGAAAATACAATCGGACCGCTTGGGGTGCGAGGGGTCGGCAGTTCAAATCTGCCCGTCCCGACCAATCTTAAAATCTGTCGCAACCCCTTCTTCCCGCGCTGCCGCATGGATCGCCAGCAGGGTCTCCAGCAGCGGTTTCAATTGCTTCAGGTCCAGCGCGTTGGCGCCGTCCGACTTTGCATGGGCCGGGTCGTCGTGGACCTCTAGAAAAATTCCATCCACGCCCGCGGCCACGGCGGCCCGTGTCAGCAGTGGGATGAATTCCGGCTGACCGCCGCTGATCCCATCTTGCGCGGAGGGCATTTGCACGGAATGCGTGCCGTCGAACACCACCGGCGCGTACTTCCGCATCACCGCCAGCGAGCGCATATCGACCACAAGATTGTTGTAGCCGAAGCTGGCGCCGCGTTCGGTCAAAAATACGCGCGCATGGTTGCTGGTCGTATGGATTTTCTCGACCGCGTGCCGCATGTCCGCCGGCGCGGCGAACTGCCCCTTCTTCACGTTCACCGCGCGGCCCGTCTGCGCGGCGGCCACCAGCAGGTCCGTTTGCCGACACAGGAATGCGGGGACCTGCAGCACGTCGACATCTTCCGCGACCCGGTCGCAGTCGTGCGCATCATGCACATCGGTCAGCACGGGCAAGCCGGTGGCTTGCGCAAGACGCCGCAGAATTCTGCAGCCTTCTTCCAAACCCGGCCCGCGAAAGCTTTTTACCGAGGTGCGATTCGCCTTGTCATAGCTGGCTTTGAAGATGTACGGAATACGTAGATCGCCGGCGATGCGCTGGATGGCGTCGGCCATGGTGCGGACATGCGTTTCACTTTCAATGACGCACGGGCCGGCAATCAGAAAAAGCTTGCCGGAGCCGACCTGCACATTGCCAATTTCAAACTCGCGATTGCCTGGATTGCCCACCGTTTTATAAGAACACAACGCGAGGCGGTCGTGGGGACGGATTGGCCCCTCGCTCCTCAATTGACGGCAACCTGCTGAAAACCTAGAGCGGAACCAAGATTGCTATATCCCGGATGCTAGGGATGCGATAAATTTGGTTTGGCGATTTCCGCGAAGACAAGCGATGGCGCAAGCTTATTCGGACGAT
>JAJYVR010000166.1 GCA_021791935.1 Acidobacteriota bacterium | reverse complement strand
AGTCTTCCCAATAGGTCTCCAGCCGGACCCGGAACTCGTGCCCGGCCTGAATCTGCTGCCGGACAACGGCCGCCTGTTCGCGAGTTACAAAACGCGAATGGGTCCTGCCACCGACGGCTCGAGTGAGGCTGTAGTAAGGACCATGGCGAGCCTTGGGGTCTTGGGCGCAGGGACATCCCGGCTTGCCGCACTTGACGGTGCGTTCGGATAAGGAGCCGCGGCGCATGGGCTGGGGCTGGGCCAAGGCGGTAGCGAGTTGGCGGAGGCGTGCTGAAGGCGGTGTGTCGTACATGCCGTTATCTTACGGCTATTACAACCGTAAGATAACGGCAAAATCCGCCTCATTCCAAAACGCTCACTCTCGTGTCGTGCGCCCAAGATGAGAAGAAAGTTCGGTTGGCGGAATGCAGCGATTGGGAATAGACTAATGATGTTCGCGAAGTCTTCATGCCTTAAGAATTGAGCCGGAGGAGCGGTCGGCCAACGTCCATTGGAAAACGAGGCGGGGCGATGACCTATTTCGCGCGAACGAGTCAAAGAGGTGGGCAAATAGTCTCCTCCCATGCATCCGGCTGCCGATTGTTCCTTCGGTGTGGTAGGTTTCTAAGAGACTAGCGAGGTTCTATCGCCATTGGCATTCACTAAGGTTTCGTGTATTTGGAAAAGTACGAATTGTACCCGTGGGTATAGAACCGGCATCTCGCTCCATAGCCACACCCGACACTCGAAAGAGAAGCTGCAATTCATCCCGGCATTCACGGAAAAGTGGCCCATCATTCAACGGGCGTTGGATCGGCAGTATCGAAAGTCTGTCGTTCCCGTGGATTTTTCCCGCGCGTATTGGACCTCGCCGCTGACGCCCAAGCTGGCGTTCGAGATGGAGAAGAACCAGATTGAGAAGGGCCTGAATCTGGCCGGCCTGGTGTCGCTGACCGATCACGATTCGATCCAAGCCCCATCCTTATTGCGCCTGGCGACGGAGACTGCGGAAATCCCGCTTTCGATGGAGTGGAGCGTGCCGTATTGCGGGAGCATGTTCCATCTAGGCATTCATAACCTGCCGGTTGACCACGCGCAGGGCCTGGCTGTGGCGCTCGATGAGTACACACAGAACCCTTCTGTCACGCGAGTGACGGAGTTGCTTGCGGCGTTACATGCGTTTCCGGACGTGCTGATCGTGTTCAACCATCCGCATTGGGATCTGGCCGGCGTGGGACCGCAGCGGCATGCGCTTTGCCTGGAACAGTTTTTGCAGCGGAACAATCCATTTGTGCATGCGTTCGAAATCAACGGAATGCGGAAGTGGCAGGAAAATAAACAAGTCATCCCGCTGGCGCAACGATGGGAGCGGCCAATCGTTTCCGGTGGAGATCGGCACACGTGCGAGCCCAGCGCCACGGTCAACTTGAGCAATGCGCTGAGCTTTGCGGAATTTGTGCATGAAATTCGCCAGGAACAGCGCAGCCACATCCTGTTGATGCAGCAGTATGCCGATCCCATGTGCGTTCGCGTTGCGCACGCGGTGCTGGACGTGATCCGCTACTACCCGGAATACCCGGAAGGCTCTCGCCGCTGGGACGACCGTGTCTTTCATCCCGACAGGACGGGGAAGGGATTTCAGCCGCTGTCCGCATTCTGGAAGGCGCCGCCCGCCTTTGTCGAGCATATTTTTTCAGTCTTCCGGCTGGCGGAAAACGCGACCGTGCAGTGGGCAGCGAAGCACGTCTACACCAACGAAGTGGATTTGCATGTGCTTGACGGGCCCTCTGAGGCGACTTCGTGAACGGAGAGCCGCTTCGGGTCGCATTTTTTCCCGATGGATTTTATGAAGTGGATGGGGTTGCGGTGGTTGCCCGTAACTTTGCGGCGTACGCCGGGCAACATGGCATTCCAGTGCTTATCGTTCATGCGGGCCCATGCGATGCGGCGGTGCGCGAAGGGCCAGTGACACGGGTGCAGTTGCGCCGTGGGCCGATGAAATTTCCGCTGGACCGCAATCACGAGTTCGACCTGTTTTTTTTGCGACACTACCGAGAGGTAGTTGCTATGCTGCGCGAATTCAGGCCGGAGGTAGTACAAATCACCGGTCCCAGCGATGTTGGCATTCTTGGCGCTCTGTACGCCCACAACGAGAAAATTCCGCTGGCAGCGTTTTGGCAGACCAACCTTCCCCAATACGCGGGATTGCGGGCAGCCAAAGCGCTCCAATTTTTACCGAAGACGCTGTCCAACCCTGTTGCGCACGCGGCGCAGAAGTTCAGCCGCCTCGCAACCGAGCGCTTCTATAAGATTCCCCGGTTTCTGTTTGCGCCGAATCCGGAAATCGTGAAGGATCTGACAAAGGCCACCGGAAAACCTTGTTTTCCCATGGGGCATGGGGTGGATACGGCCAGGTTCGACCCAAAATTCCGCGACCGTCAGGGTGGCCCTTTCACGATCGGCTATGTGGGTCGTCTGACGCCGGAAAAAAATGTCCGTTGGCTGTCGCGGCTGGAGCGCGCTCTGCATCATACAGAGTGTCGCGATTTCCGGCTTCTCATCGTCGGCCAAGGCGCGGAGGAGGGCTGGTTGCGAGAAAATCTGCAGTGCGCGGAATTCCGCGGGGTGCTGACTGGCGATGAGTTGTCGCGCGCGTATGCGAACATGGATGTGCTGGCATTTCCCTCTGAGACGGAAACTTTTGGCCTGGTTGTCTTGGAAGCCCTGTCGTCCGGGGTGCCGGCAGTAGTGACTGGAATCGGCGGCCCAAAGTACACCGTGCAGCATGGGAAGACCGGATACGTCGCCAGGAGCTTCGAGGAATTCACAACCTATGTTGCCACCGTGATGACGGACCCTGACCTGCTAGCTTCCATGAGAAAAGCCGCGCGCGAGTATGCGAAATCGACTTCCTGGGAGAGGGCGTTTCAGGACATCTACCAAACGTATTGCTCTCAACTCTCCGTGCCTGCGGCCGCGGCACTCCAGAACGATAACAACCGGAGCCTGAATGATTCTGTACGCGCACACACGGTCTTGTAGTGCCGTTGGGCTTTGCCGGTATGGTTTGATGGCGGCGCTCCTTCTATCGCGGAATGTTTCTACTTCCAGCGAGATGTTTGCGGCAGCGGCCCCGGTGAAATCGAGCGTGCCTCCGATGACGCTTTCTCAGGTGGTCGACACCCTGGTTGCGAGGAACATGGAGCGCGCCAGAGACCTGAGAAGCTATGAGGGGCGGCGCACCTATAGCGTGGTTTACCGGGGATTTCCCGACGACTTGCATGCCACGATGGCCGTGGATGTGAATTACGAAGCGCCCGACACCAAGCAGTTCAAGATCACCTCCCAGAGCGGCCCAAAATTTCTGGTGGATCGGGTGCTGAAGCGGCTGGTGAAGTCCGAAACGGATGCGCAGCGGAACCAGACCAGGAAAGCTGTCGATCTGAATCAGCAGAATTACAATTTTAGCGACTTGGAGTATCAACCGGCGGCGGACGGTTGCTCGTACGTTGTGACGGTCGAGCCGAGAAAGCCGAACAAATATCTGTATCGCGGAAAAATCTGGATCAACGATCGCGACTTTGCGGTCTGCCGCATTCAGGCGCAGCCGGCGAAGAACCCTTCTTTCTGGATCACGAGTACCAGCATTGCTCAGACCTATGAAAAGGTGGGAGAGTTCTGGCTGCCCCAGAAAAACAAGAGCGTTTCCAGTATCCGACTGGGAGGCCGCGCCACGCTGACCATTCAGTATCAGGACTACAAGTTGCCGCCGCCGATCGCCGCCGCCCATGCTTCGTTGACCTCTGCCCCGGGCAAATGATTCCCCATAATTCCCGAGTGACGATATGCGCCAGCAGTCGCTGTCGGGTGATAAGCTGGTGAGCACCCTCCCCCTCGTACAACGCTAATGAAATGAATTTCCGACACAGCGTCAGAGGAGGCTTGTTATGTCCGGTGGAAACGGTACCGCAGTCCCGGTGAATCCTGGGCTGGTGTTTGACATGCTGAACGCGTATCAGCGCACGGCGGCGTTGAAGGCGGCGATCGACCTGGATCTTTTTAGGGCTGTCGGAGAAGGGCCGGGAGATGTGGCCTCCATCGCGCGCCACTGCTCGGCGTCGGAGCGGGGCATCCGCATCCTGTGCGACTTTCTGACGGTGCATGGCGTGCTGTTGAAGGAGGACGGGCGCTATCGGCTGACGCCTTCGAGCGCGGCCTTCCTGGATCCGCGCTCCTCTTCGTCGCTGGCTTCCATCGCGCAATTCCTGGGCAATCCAGCGATGCGAGAACCTTACGACCGTCTGGCGGAAGTTGTGCGCACAGGTCACACTGTTCTGCCGGGCGACGGCACAGTGGAGCCGGAGAATCCGATCTGGGTACAGTTCGCAGAGACCATGGCGCCAATGATGGCACCCATGGCGGGGCCGCTGGGCAAGGTAGTGCTGCAGGGGCAGTCGGGTCCGATGCGGGTGCTGGATATCGCCGCCGGGCATGGTCTGTTCGGGATTGAGATTGCAAAACAGAATCTACAGGCACACGTCACAGGTTTGGATTGGGCGCCGGTGCTGCGCGTGGCTCTCGACAATGCCCGCAAAGCCGGTGTCCACGACCGCTACAACATCCTGCCCGGCAGCGCCTTTGAGGTGGACTTCGACGGCCCGTACGACGCCGTGCTGCTGACGAATTTTCTGCACCACTTCGACAAGCCGACCTGCGTGGGCCTGCTGAAAAAGATTCACGCGGCCCTTCGCCTCGGAGGGCAGTGCGCCACGCTGGAATTTGTGCCGAATGAAGACCGCGTCTCGCCGCCTACGCCCGCGTCCTTCGCCCTTACCATGCTGACCAGCACCGCAGCCGGCGACGCATATACGCTGAGCGAACTGACGAGCATGTATCACGAAGCCGGATTCAAGGACATCAGCGGCCATCCCATCCCGATGAGTCCGCACACCATTGTGACCGGGCACGCCTGAGGGGTTCGCTATCATGGCCGATAGCTCGCTTTCCGCCTCACCTGATGCCGCGGTATTGGTTCTTTGTTGGCGTGGACCTGCTGGTGCTGCTGGGTGTGGCGCGCGACCTGATCGTGAACCGGCGCGTCCATTGGGTTTATAGAGTTGGGTTTCCTGTGTTCGTCGTTTGCCAGGGCATCGTGATGTATACGATCCTGAGCCAATCGCCGTTGTCGCTGAAGATTGCGAACGCAATCCTGCGATGACCGCGGGTCGCAGCTTGGTCGAGGCTAGTTGGAGTCGGGTTTGCTGCCAAGCTCCTGCATGACGGACTGGATCAGTTCTTTGGCGCCGGTCAACTGCTGCATGACAGTTTGCAGATCGAGAGCGGGTTGCGTTGGATTGCGGGCGGAGGTGCAATAGACGCCGTGCTGACCGACCAGGATGAGGGCATCGGTGATCATGTCGAGCGTGACGGCCAGGCGGCCGCGCGGAATGCCCATCATGAACTCATGCTTTTCGAGCGACTCACGCTGGTCGTCGAAGGCGGAGGCCATTTAATACTCCTTCGCGGCGGTGGCGGGAACAAGCGGCGGATTTCTGCTGGAGGCGTTTATTTCGGAGGCGGCTGCTTCCGCATCGGCATTGGGTTTCCATCGCAGCACGGGTTTGCGCGCCGCGCTCACTTCATCCATGCGTGAGACGCGGGTGGCGTGCGGGGCGTGCAGAATGATCTCCGGATTTTCCTCGGCCTCGCGGGCAATCTGACGCATGGCGTCGATGAATTGGTCCAGCTCTTCCTTCGACTCGCTTTCCGTGGGTTCGATCATTAACGCGCCGGGCACAATCATCGGAAACGACGTGGTGTAGGGATGGAAGCCGTAGTCGATGAGGCGCTTGGCGATGTCGCCGGTTTTGACGCCGTTGCGCGCCTGGCGGCGATCGCTGAAAACCACTTCATGCAGGGTGGGGGTTTTATAGGGCAGCTCGTACACATCTTCCAACTTGGCGCGAATATAGTTTGCGTTCAGCACCGCGTCTTCTGTGGTTTGACGAAGACCGTCGGGGCCGTTGGCGAGGATGTAGGCGAGGGCGCGAACGAACATGCCATAGTTGCCGTAGAACATGCGAACGCGGCCCACCGACTGCGGACGATCGTAGTTGAAGGTGAGGGTGTTGTCCGGTTTTTCGACAAGGACCGGCGTGGGCAGAAACGGCCCCAGATTTTTTTTGCAGGCCACCGGGCCGGAACCGGGACCGCCGCCGCCGTGAGGCGTGGAGAAGGTCTTGTGCAGGTTCAGGTGCATGACGTCGACGCCGAAGTCGCCGGGGCGCGTCTTGCCGACCAGCGCATTCATGTTTGCGCCATCCATGTAGAGCAGCGCGCCCTTGGCGTGCAGGACGTCGGCGATCTTGTGAATCTCGCTTTCAAACACGCCGATGGTGGAAGGGTTGGTCAACATCAGCGCGGCGGTCTCTTCATCGACAAGATGTTCGAGTTCGGCCAGGTCGACCATGCCATGGCTGTTGGATTTCAGATTCTGCACCTGGTAGCCGCAAATCGCCGCTGTGGCGGGATTGGTGCCGTGGGCGGAGTCGGGAATCAAAATCTTTTTGCGGGGATTGCCGTTCGACTGATGGTAGGCGCGGACGAGCAGAATGCCGGTGAACTCGCCATGCGCGCCGGCGGCCGGCTGCAACGTGATGGCGTCCATGCCGGTAATTTCTTTCAGGCATTCCTGCAGCATCCACATAACGCGCATTGCGCCCTGCGAAAGCGATTCAGGCTGGTAGGGATGTGCGTCGGCGATGCCTTCCAGACGCGCGACCATTTCATTGACGCGGGGATTGTATTTCATGGTGCAACTGCCCAGCGGATACATGCCCAGGTCGATGGCGTAGTTCCAGGTGGAGAGGCGAGTGAAGTGGCGGATGATTTCAATCTCGCTGACTTCGGGCAGCAGGCCGAGATCTTCGCGGGCCTGTTTGCCCAGCAGCGCTTGAGGGTCGACCGCGGGCACATCGAGCGGCGCCAGCCGATAGGCTTTTTTGCCGGGCGAGGATTTCTCGAAGATCAAGCCTTCATTTTGACTGATGTGGCTGGAGACCTTCGCGCGTTCGCCGACAAAAGGCGAGGCTTTTGTTTCCGAAGCGGTCGAGTTCGAGGTTGCCATGGATTCTGTCGCCATTTCGTTCATCCTTATACGTAAGCCAATGCGGGGGCATGCTTGTCGGCGATGACCGCAGCCGCAGCGTCAATTTGCGCGCGCGAATTTTGCTCGGTGGCGCACCAGAGCGAGGCATGCTTCAGTTCCGGATACCAGTGGGACAGAGGCAAGCCGCCAATCATTTTCTGTTGCAGCAGGCGCGCGTTGATGGTTTCGGGTGCCTCGGAAGTGTCCAGAACAAACTCGTTGAAGCGGGGAGAGTTGGCGAAGAGCAATTTGCTGCCGGGAGTTGCAGCCAAAGCTTGCGCAGCATAATGCGCCTTCGCCAGATTTTGTTCGGCCAGTTCGCGCATGCCGGCCTTGCCGTAGATGGTCAGATAGATGCAGGTCATCAACGCGACCAGGGCCTGGTTGGTGCA
>JAJYVR010000165.1 GCA_021791935.1 Acidobacteriota bacterium | reverse complement strand
GGCCTCCACGGCGTCCAGCTCGCCATAGTGCCAGGAGCCTTTCAGGAACTGCAGCATCAGCACGCGCATTCCATTGCCGACAGCGCGCAACCCTGTGCCCATGGCGGCGGTCGTCTTCCCTTTGCCGGGACCCGTGTTGATGAGAATCAGTCCGCGTCTTGCGTCCGTCATAGGTGCAGCCTTTAGCCACTAGCATCTAGCCACTCGCTGAACGCTGGCGGCCAGCGGCTTTCGCCTGTGTTTTGTGTTCAATGTCCTAGATGGTACGGGTGCCCCTCGACGATGGTAAAGGCGCGATAGATTTGCTCGGCGAGCACCACTGCGGCCAGTTCGTGCGGCAAGGTCATGGGCCCAAGGGAAAGCACCAGCCAGTCGCGGCGGGTGGTGGCTTCGCGCAGCACAGCTTCCGACCAGCCGTCCGCCGGCCCCACGGCAAAGGTAAACTGCTGGATGCCGCGATCGCGCTCCCGCTGCAGCCACTGGGCAAAGGTTTCAGAAGACCAGGTGCGACCGCGATGGTCCAATAAGACGAGCATGGAGCGGGCGCGGCTGCCGCGGTCCCAGGCGGCGAAAAACTTTTCCTCCGTCGCGTAATGCTCCGTGTGACAGCCGCAAAACCGCCCTATGCGCTGGCAGTAACCGGAATACAGTTCGTCCGCGGCCGCCTGCTTGCCGGTGGTTCGCCGCCCGAGCGTGACCAGTTGGATTTCCATCCTTTCCATACTCTACTGGAGTTTTCTGTCAGGATGGCAAACGTTGCGCTGGGAAATGTGAGGGGAACAGCGGTAGCCATCGACGACCGAGAGCAAGAAACGGGCACCGGGAAGTTGACAGGGCAGCCGACCGAGAAGGACTTTCTACTGTTTTTCATTTTTATCACTCTTTAAATTTCATACACTTGATCGTCTACGGCGTGGCGGTGACCTGTAACCCGCTGAAACTTAGTGGCCCTACTCTGGCCCTTCGATTGCTCTAGCAACTAGTTCATCGCTAATTTATCGATAATGCGATCCGAATTTCTAGTTCCGCTTCAGTCCGTGAGCGTACTAGGGTGGATTTGGGCGTGTGACCTACGTCACAGCCAGCCGCGAAGTTTATCCAGTACCGTTGGCGACTATGTTCCATAGTTTTAGGTGCATCGGGAAATAGAACTTTGAAATGACGGGAACGGGCACCCCAGGCGACACAGTGTTTCACGACGTACCGAAGATAGGCGCGAGACCGGTTGCCGGCTCGTGAACTAACGAAAACAAGAGAGGGAACCCAATGCAGGTTCGGCACAATCGATGTATCCGTATCGTGGTGGTCTGCGCAATGTTTCTAGGCTTGGCGGCCGTCGTTCAAGTTTCGCAGCCGATCGCATTCGCTCAGACGGCAGTCACTGGCTCCATCAACGGCGTTGTGACCGATTCGACCGGCGCGGTGGTTCCGAACGCGGCAGTCACGGTAAAAGACACGGCGACGGGCGCCGTCCTGAACTTGACCAGCAACTCGGAGGGGCGCTTTACCGCTCCGTTTTTGAAGCCAGACACATTTGACATCTCGGCGACGGCCCCCGGTCTGAAATCGACGACGACCTCGGTGCAGGTGCTGGTCGGCCAGCAGTCGGCAGTCACCGTGCAGGTGACTCCAAGTGCCAGTTCCCTGACGGTGATGGTCAGCGGCAACAATGCGCAATTGATCGACACGCAAACATCGAACACGACCACCACGTTTACCACTTCGCAGTTTCAAAACCTGCCAGCGCCGGGCGGAGATATTACCACAATTGCGTTCACCGTACCCGGAGTTATTGTCGGCGCGGGCACCTCGGGTTTTGGAGAAATTGTTTCCGACGGGCTTCCCGGCCTTTCCAATATGGTCATCGTCAACGGCATCGACTATAACGATTCGGAATACGGCGGCATCAATTTCTCCGGTTCCTCCAACCTGACGCTGGGCCAGCAGGAGATTGCCCAGGCATCCGTGGTTCAAAATGGTTACAGCGTACAATACGGGCGTCAAGCCGGCATTATTGAAACCTACGCCACCAAGTCCGGAGCCAACCGTGTGCATGGTCTGCTGCAATACGACTACAACAGCTCCGGATTGAACTCCAACGATTTCTTCAATAATCTCAACGGCGTTCCCAAGTCCAAGGCGATTTCCAATCAATATGCCGCACAGATCGGTGGCCCCATCAAGCACGATAAGCTGTTCTTTTTTGCCGACACCGAAGGGATTCGATTCCTTCTGCCGGATACCGGTTTTGTCAACCTGCCTTCCAAGGCGCTCCAGGCCAGCGTCTTGGCCAACCCGAACCTAACGGCAGCGAGCAAGTCTCTATACGGCACAATGTTTACGTCGACGAATGCATCCCCGGCGTATGCGAGTGCTGTTCCGGTGGTAAGTGGAAATGGGTCGCTGCAGGACAGTTCAGGGAAATATGGCTGCGGAAGCCTGGCGGGGACACCGGATTACGGCACGGGAGGAACGCTCGGCACCAGCGCTGCGGAAAGCTGTATCGATTCCGCATTCGTGAATGCCGCCGGGATCAACAAGGAGTACTTGGTGACGGGAAGGATTGACTGGAACATCAGCAGCAAACACACGATTTTCTTCCGGGTTACCGACGACCAGGGCCAGCAGCCGACAGTTGTCAGCTTGATCAATCCATTGTGGAATATGGGCAGCAAGCAGCCGGCGTACACGGGACAACTGAACGACACCTACAGCTTCACTCCCAACCTGACCAACCAGTTCATCGTAGGCGCGCTGTACTATAGCGCGATCTTCAAGCCGGCCAGTGTACCCGCCACCTTAGCTTCTTCCCCCACGGAATTCAACCAGTCCGCTGACGGCGGAACCAACAGCCTGGCCGGAGTTGGACAGTCCTCCTTCTTCGCCGGAGGTACCACTCTCGGAGCCATATGGGACGATTTTCCCGGAGGGACCAACGGGACGCAATATCAAGTCGTCGACGATCTTTCCTGGTTAAAGGGAAACCATAATTTCAAACTCGGACTCGACTTCTTGCGGTACGATCTGACAGACACGGTCCTGCAGACAGCCGCCTACGGCGGTTTTTATATCTTCGGCCAGGCTGCGGATGAATTCGGGGGTTCTCTGCCCGGTGGCGCTGGCTCAATCTTTATCCAGGGCTTTCCGCAGGCGGGGCTTGCCAATCTTTACGACGCCGTCTATAACGTTGGGATTTACGCTCAGGACGAGTGGCGGGTAAAGCCCAACCTGGTCCTCGACTACGGCCTTCGTGTCGATCGCAATGGCAACCCGGCATGCGTGAATAACTGCTTCAACCACTATGTAGGCGGATTTCCCGACACATCCGTGACTCTGAACACCCCGTACAATGCAACAATCTCGGACGGGCATCGCAGCGCTTTTCCCTCAATTGAGACGGCGGTCGTGCAGCCGCGCGTGGGGTTCAACTGGGACATGCGCGGGGATGGAAAGACGGTCCTGCGCGGTGGCGTAGGATTATTCTCCGACCTGTTTCCCGGCCTGATCCTCGAGCAAGCCGAATCTGGATTCCCTAACCGGTATTTTGCCGGGGTTGGCACGGGAAAGGTTGCGGAAGGCCCGGGAAGCGCTCAGGCGGTCGCAGCCGGCTCCGCAGCGGCCGTGCTGAACGGCTTTTCCAGCGGAGCGACGTACAATCAGATAAACGCGGCAGTGTTGGCATCGACGGGATTCCCCTTCGCGCCTCCGAACTACGCGACCACGCCGAATGAGTTTCACAGCGCCCGGTATTTGGAGTACAGCCTGCAGCTCCAGCGGCAGATCACCCAGTCGGATGCTTTGATTCTTTCCTATGCCGCCAATCATGGCTATGACCTGTTCATGCCCGTCAACAACTTCAACCAGAATGTTGGCACCTCGCTCTATGGGGGCTATGGAAACGGGACCTTTGACGGTGTGCCCACCAACTCGCCTGACCCGCGTTTTGCGACAGTCCAGGGTTTCACCACGAACGCCATTTCCAACTACAACGGATTGTCAGTGCAATATAAACATATCGACCGCCGCGGCCTGACAACGGACATCTCGTATACTTGGTCGCATGCGCTGGATGACATCTCCAATGGAGGCAATTCTCAGCTCCCGTACAACGGCTCGTCGGTGGGCTTTCAAATTACCCCGAACAGCCCATCCAAACTGATGTATTCTAACGCCGACTACGATATCCGCCACAATTTCGTGATGGATCTGGTCTACGTGGAACCGTACCACTTTAGCAATAAATTGGTGGATTTCGCGGCTGCGGGATGGACGGTGGGCGCTAAGGCATATTGGCGTTCCGGGGAGCCCTTCAGCGTATTCAACGTAAACGCGGGGAATGCACTGGGAGCCAACGCGACCGGTGGAAACACCGTGCTGGCCACTGTGTTGAATAACAATTTCAACCGTTATTGTAATTCGTTTTCCAAACCCTGCTTCCAGACTCCAGGAATCTTCAACGGCCAGGGTTTGACGGTGAATACTGCGGGAGCTATTGTGCCATCTGGACCTGGGCCTTATCCCCAAACCAACTTTGGCAATGTCCCACGGAACACTTTCTACGGGCCCCATTATGCGGATGTTGACGTGAACCTCTATAAAGATATCTTCAAAAAGGGATCAACAACTTTTCAGGTCGGTGCCCAGGCATATAATGTGCTGAATCACGTGAACTTCGGACCGCCGGGGAACGACGCATCCAACCCGAGTACACTAGGCGTCATTTCGTCGGACATCGGCCCACCGACCAGCCCATATGGGTCCAGCCAGTCGCCATCGGTGGTCTCGGGCCGCATCCTAGTGGTACAGGGCCGGTTTGTATTTTAAATATGCAACACACTAAAAAAGAGGGCGGAGAGAAAATTCTCCGCCCTTCTTTATTGCGCATGATTACGTGAGATGTATGGTCGAGCCGAACAATCTACCTCGCCACCTTCTTGCCAACTGCGGGCTTGGCGGCTTTTCCCTTGGCGGATTTGACGGGGCGAACATGGCTGGCCTTCTTTGCCCTGCCCACGGTCTTCGATGAAGCTCCGGCGGCCACCTTCTTCTTCGCCGGCTTCTTTGCAGGAGATTTCTTTGCAGCCGTCGTCTTGGCGGCCTGCTTCCTGCGGACAGCCGCCACGCGCTTGGTCAGCGAAGCCTTCAACTGTTCCAGATCGAGGGTGGTCGCGGTCTTGCGCAGCCGCTCAATATTGTAGAAGTCCCGCTTCTCTTCGGAGAAGATGTGGACGACAAAGTCGACATAGTCGAGGAGAATCCATTCTCCCTGGCGATAGCCCTCGATAGAGTTAAGACGCGTGCCGAAATCGTGTTCCATCCGCTCCTCGATCGCGGTGGCGATGGCCTGGTTCTGGCGGTCGTTGGCGCCGCTGCAGATCAGGAAATAGTCGGTGAAACCGGAGTCCGCCGGGTCCAATTCAAGGATGCGAATCTGCTCGGCTTTCTTCTCTTCACAGGCGGCGGCTGCAGCCGCAATCATGCGGCGGATTTCTGTTTTTGTCATGCGATCATGCGATCTCCCTGGTTCGCTTGGAATTGTGCCAGTCCTCTCATCCTAGTCTGTGGGGAGCGGGTGTGCCAAGAACTAGAAGCGCCTGATTTGTGCGGAGGAAATGCGTCGGGACTGGCCTTGCCTCAGCGCAGCGAACTCTCCTGCGTGATCGAGCGATAGATTCCTGTCTTGGCAATATAGTCGGAGACGGGCGCGGGCAGGAGTTCTCGATCGATCTGGCCCCGATCGAGCGCGGCGCGTAGATCCGTCGCGGAAATATCTTCCTTGAGATGCGGCAGGAACCAGACGCGGGTTGCGGTGGCGTCTGCATGGTGCAGGATCAGATCGCACGCGGGAAGGGCGCTTGAGGAATGGTTCGCGGCACCGTTCGATCTCTGGTTGCGCTCAACCTTCACTTCTGGAGGCAATGCTGCTTCCGCGCAAGCCAGCAAAAAGCCGGGCCGGGCGGCGACAATCCAATCGGTAAGCGCCAGCAGGCGAGGGGCCTGAAACCATCGCCCAATATCGAGCCAACTGTCCGCGCCCAGCAGCGTGAACAGCGCCGTCGGTTCCGGTTCCGCAGCCAGTAAGGCACGCAGCCGAGCCAGGGTTTCTACGGTGTAATTGGGGCGCGTGTCATCCGTGGCATTCCTCTGCGGGGCGTCCAGCAGCGAGGGGAGGAAGCGCGGATCGGCCTGGGCGGCTAGCGCCGTCATCGTATAGCGATGCAGAAAATCTGTCGCCGGATATTTTCCCTTCAAGGGCTGACGGTCAGCCGGGGCGAACAGGACCTGATTGAGCGCGAAGCAGTCCGCGGCCGCAGTGGCGATGGCGAGATGTCCCCGGTGCGGGGGATCGAAGCTGCCGCCGAAAAAAGCAATGCGCCTCATGCTGTTCCTTCGGAGAAATAAATTACCGCCCAAGTCTTCTGGATTCTTCGCTGCGCTCAGAATGACGGGCGCATTTACATTCTCACATTTTCAGAAGCTCTTCAGCTGGCTTCAGGGAGCGGGACGCGAAGCACGCGAACCTTTTCCGCCAGCGCATATTTCAGCGCGCCGATTCCCTCGCCCGTAACGGCGGAAATTGCGTAGAATGGCAACCTCTGGCGCTTGGCCATCGATTGTAGCTTCTTCAGTTTGTCGGGATTCGCCACATCGCACTTGCTGGCAATGACGACGCGCGGCTTCTCTTCCAGGCCGTGGCCGAAGTTCTTCAGTTCTGCCTCGATCACGTTGAAATCTTCGACCGGATCGGGGCGGCCGCTGCCATCGGAGACGTCGACGATATGCGCCAGCAGGCGGGTCCGCTCAATATGACGGAGAAACTGCGCGCCCAGGCCCGCGCCAAGGTGCGCGCCTTCAATCAAGCCGGGAATATCGGCGACGACGAAGCTTTCCTCGTTCGGCCACTCGCCGACGGTAACGACACCGAGATTCGGTTCCAGTGTGGTAAAGGGATAATCGGCAATTTTGGGCCGCGCCGCGGAGATGCGCGCAATCAGTGTGGATTTGCCGACGTTGGGATGACCCACCAGGCCGACATCGGCGAGTAGCTTCAACTCCAGCCGAAGGAATCGCTCCTCGCCTGCGTGGCCCAGTTCATGCTCACGCGGCGCTTGATGCGTCGATGTCGCGAAATGCTGGTTCCCTCGCCCGCCGCGTCCACCCTTGGCCAGCACCATGCGCTCGTCGGGATGCTGAAAGTCATGGATCAGCTCGCCGGTGGTGTCGTCGTAGACAACGGTGCCGACCGGAACCTTGAGGACAGTGTCCTCGCCGTCGCGACCGGAGCAATTGGAGCCCTCGCCGTGGCGGCCGCGCTCGGCCTTATGCTCGGGATTGAAACGAAAATGAATCAGCGTGTTGTGGCTCTGGCTGGCTTCCAGGATGACATCGCCGCCGCGCCCGCCATCGCCGCCGGAAGGACCGCCGCGAGGCACAAACTTTTCGCGCCGGAAAGCCATGCAGCCGTTGCCGCCGTCGCCCGCCTTCACCTTGATTCTTGCTTCATCGATAAACATGCGCGTAAATAGTCTTCCTGCCGCCTGGGAATCGC
>JAJYVR010000164.1 GCA_021791935.1 Acidobacteriota bacterium | reverse complement strand
ATGCGGTGAAGCGCGGCTACGCTTATGTCGAGATCAACGAGCGCGGGCAATTTTTTTCGCAGGGAAACTACGACATTCTTGGGCCGCCGCTGAGCGACGGGTACGACGAATTTTCATGGATCGCCAAACAGCCCTGGTCGAACGGCAAGGTCGGAACCATCGGATGCTCCTCCACCGCGGAATGGCAGTTGGCGGTGACGGCCATGGGAAATCCAGCGGACGCGGCCTTTGTTCCGATGGGATTTGGCGCTGGCGTGGGCCGCGTTGGCCCCTATTACGAGCAGGGAAACTGGTATCGTGGCGGCGCGGTCCAAATGCTGTTTATCGACTGGCTGTATGGCGTGCAGAATTCTGTGCGGCCGATGTTCCCTGGAAACACGTCCCAGGCGGACCTGATCGAAGAGTCCAGGGCCTTCGATCTTGCGCCGCATTTCCCGCCCGTAGATTGGTCAAAAGCGCTGTGGCACCTGCCGGAAATGGATATCATCCAAGCGGTACATGGACCGAAAGGAATTTTCGCGGACCACATGCCGGGGATCGCCACCGGTGGCGCCATGATCGAGCGCGCTCCCAACGATCCCGCGTGGTACAAAGGCGGCCTGTGGAACGACAGCATGAAGATCAACGTCCCCGGTTTCTGGTGGATGTCGTGGTACGACGTATCGATCGGCCCCAACCTGGCGGCCTATAACTTTGTGCGCAAAACGGCGCGTCCAGACATTGCCAACCGGCAATATGCGGTGATTGCACCCACCGGCCATTGCGGCTATTTCCGCGCCACCGACCATACCGTGATCGGCGAGCGCGACATGGGCGATGCGCACATCGATGTCGACGCGCTGACCTATGGCTGGTTCGACCACTTCCTGAAGGGAGAGGACAATCGCGTTCTGGAAACGATGCCCAAAGTTCGCTACTACGTGATGGGCGAGAACCGCTGGGAGACCTCGAACACCTGGCCTCCGGAAGGCTCGCAGCCGATGAGCTTCTATCTCGCCAGCGCCGGCAAGGCGAATAGCCTGTACGGAGACGGCGCCTTGGCTGCGGCCCCTCCAAAGCGCGACATCGGCGACCAGTTCACCTACGATCCCATGAATCCGGTGCCGACCCATGGCGGCAACGTTTGCTGCGAAGGCAACGCGGTGCATCCGGGCGCGTTCGACCAACGCGCGCTGGAAACTCGCAATGACATTCTTGTCTATACCACCGATCCGTTCAAGGAAGGAACAGAAGTCAGCGGACCGATCGATGTGACGCTCTATGTTTCTTCCGACGCGAAAGACACGGACTTTACCGTGAAGCTGATCGATGTCGATCCCAATGGCCCAGCCTACAACCTGGATGAAAACATCCAGCGCATGCGTTATCGCAACGGATACGACAAGCCATTGGCATGGATGGAGCCGGGCAAAGTCTACAAGGTGACATTTCAGCCGATGCAGACCAGCGACTATATCGCCGCCGGCCATTCCTTGCGGATTGAGGTGTCCAGCAGCAACTTTCCGCGCTTCGATCGGAACTTGAACACCGGCGGCAACAATTACGATGAGGTGAAAAGTGTCGTCGCTCATAATCGGGTGCATCATTCGGCGGAATATCCGTCCGAGATCACCATCACGGTAGTGCCGCATCCTCACCCTATGAATTGAGGCGAGAAAACAGCGGGAAAGGGTCATCATGACAACTTTGATTTCTTTTACCACTTTGAGAAGGCTGCGGATTGCGGTTTTTGCAGCCGTCGCGTGCTCCGTGCCGCTTGCCCGTGCGGAGGTGCGCCTGCCCTCGATTTTCGCCGACCACATGGTGGTGCAACGGGACCTGCCTGTGCATGTATGGGGAATGGCGACCCCAAATGAAACAGTGTCGGTTGCATTTCGCGGCGAAACGCAAACCACCGCGACGGATTCGCTGGGACGGTGGAGCCTTTATCTGAAACCTGGCAAAGCCGGAGGCCCGTTTTCGATGGAGATTCACGGCGTCAACGCGATCACGCTGCAGGATGTGCTGGTCGGCGATGTCTGGATCGCTTCGGGCCAGTCCAACATGGAATTTCCCATGGCGGAGGGAATGAATCGCGGAGTGAACAACGAGAAAGCCGAAATTGCCGCTGCGAATTATCCTCAGATTCGCCTACTGGATATTGAGCCGAAGTCGTCCGACTATCCGCTGACGGATGCCGCGATCCGTCACGCCTGGAGTGTCTGCACGCCGGCATCGGTGGCCCAGTTTTCCGCCGTCGGTTATTTCTTTGCGAGAGACCTGCAAAAACACCAGCCCGTTCCCATTGGAGTGATTGACGACACCTGGGGCGGGACCGTTGCCGAAGCGTGGACCAGCCTCGATGCGCTCTCCGCGAATGCCTCGCTGATGCCTGTCTTTGCATGGCGCGCCAAATTGATGGATGAATTGCCGACCACGATGTTGCAACAGAAGAAGGAGCAGCAGGAAATTGAAGCCTCGAAGGCCGCCGGCAAGCCGGTCCCGGAATTTCCCTGGCATCCCGATCCCGCGTCATGGAAACCGGCAGGCCTGTTTAACGCAATGATTTCGCCCCTGACCCCGTTCGCGATCAAAGGAGTGATCTGGTATCAAGGAGAGTCCAACGGCGATGCGGAGTCCGTTCCTATTTACGGAGAGCTTTTCAAAACGATGATTCAGGACTGGCGCAATCATTGGGCGCAAGGAGCTTTTCCGTTCCTGTTTGTGCAGTTGCCCAACTGGAACCCAGGTTCGACGTGGCCTGAACTTCGCGAACAGCAGACTGAGGCGCTTGCTCTTAAGAATACGGGCATGGCGGTGTCGATCGACGTTGGAGATCCGGACGATATTCATCCCAAAGATAAGCAGGATGTCGGCGCGCGGCTTTCACTGGCGGCGCGCGCAATCGCCTATGGCGAGCAGATCGAATACTCGGGTCCGATCTTTCGCCAAGTGACGAGCGAGGGCCATAGCTTGCGCGTGTGGTTCGACCACACTGGAAGCGGGCTGACCAGCAAGAACGGAACGCTGCGCGGGTTTGAGGTGGCCGGAGCCGACGAGAAATACTTCCCCGCCCAGGCGACGATCGACGGCGGGACCGTGCTGGTCTCCAGCGCTTCGGTTGCAGTTCCGGTAGCTGTGCGCTATGGATGGGCCGCCAATCCGGACTGCAATCTGTACAACGGCGCAAATCTTCCGGCTTCCCCCTTCCAGGCAACAGCATTCAATGGCAAATAAAAAACCGCCTTGCACGCTGTCCCGGTGTTGATATGTGAAGCGAAACCGCTCTAGGCTGGCGTCATTTCCAAAAGCCTTCTTACGCAGAAAAACCGGCTCACCACCCCATCGTTTACCATTCAACCTACCATGCGCCGCGAACAACCCGCCGCGACCGGCGCGCACCAGAGAGGAAAAATCCATGGACTATAAGTTTCTTGCAAATCTGCAGGAAGAGATTGCATTCCCCGAAAAAGGAATCTTGAGCCACGTTCTTCAAAAGGACGACCACGTCAATGTCACCTTGTTCGGCTTTGCTGCCGGGGAGGAACTTTCCTCGCACTCGGCCCCCACGCCCGCCGTCCTCTATTTCCTTGAGGGCGAGGCCAATGTCCAGTTGGGTCAGGAGACGGTGGCTGCCCGGGCAGGCTCCTTCGTCTACATGCCTCCCATGCTGCCCCACGGCATCCTCGCAAAAAGCCCCGTGCGCATGCTGCTGGTTCAGATGAAGTGCCGACCCCAATAAACCCGGCCGCGCCACCATCCCGCTCGCGCCGGTCGCTCCATTTTCGGCGCAAAAAAAAGGACCCAATCCCAAACGGGACAGGGTCCATGCGGTTTCAGGCCAAATCGAAAAAACTTGGCGTTAGAGCTTCTCGTGGAACTCGCACGCGGAGCAGGAGATGTACACCCCGCCCGGCACGCCGCGCTCCCGGTCCTTGACGCGCTTCACAATACGCGTCGGTTTGGAGCACTTGGGACAGTCCGTGCTCTTGGTGGTGTCCATTTCCTTTTTACGGTCGCCCGTTTTCGCAATCTTTGCCATTGTCTTTCCAATCTCCTTCTGCTTGGCGGTCCGCTTCGCCGCATTCCTTCGCCCACTTGACCTCGCGCCATTCGCCGCGGCAGGTCTTGCAAGGGCCATTCCGGAGCAGTCGAGGATGAATGGGAAATTCGGCCCTGAGACGAGCCGGAGCAGTCGCGGATCGCTTCCAAACCTAGTTTACACGAAGCCGCGGGTCCCCCACTACCACGCCCGTTTTGTGTGAATTGCGGGAATGCTCCGTGGAGGGACCTGCGTTTTTCTTTCCGCAATGGGCCCGCAACTACGGGTTCTCGTGCTCATTCCGCAGGAGGCGCATCGGATGTGGTTTCCTGCCGCGCTGGACTGCCAGCCGCACTCATCCCGGCAATCTGCACCAGCCCAGCCTTGGGCGCTTCCACCGCTGGCGCGGATGCCGCCGCGGGCGGCGCCGGATGCATCGGATGGCCAAGGTCCATCGGAATGCCGGCTGGCGTGATTTCCGGCTGACCGTATTTCCAGGCCAGATCGCGTGTCATCCGCACCAGAAAATACAGCCCCACCCATAGCACGATCAACGCGATCAAGCTGGCCTCCGGACCGAACTCTCCTCCGGTCAGCCAGGTCGGTCCATCGGCGTAGGTGTGGATCACGCTGGAAACCTGCCGGCTGCCCGCCAGCGGTTGGCCGAAGAGGATGCCGATACTTGCCGTCCACGCAAAGTGCAATCCCCAACTCAACCACAACGCATGGGTCCGCAGGTACGCAGCCGATAACAGGATCGCTGCCACCGCGCCGATCCACACCGCTGTGGGAGTTGCGCCGGGCGTCGCCACCCGCGCCACGCCAAAAAAAATTGCGGCCAGAATCGTCGCGCTGAACGGCCCCACGGCTTCCACCAGCTTTTGAAAGGGATATCCCCGGAACGCGATCTCGCCCGCTAGCGCGCCCGCTGCCAGCGTCGGAAGTTGCAGGACCAGCAAGCCCCAGGCTCGCGGGGCCGTCCACAGTTGCACATAGAAATGTCCAGCCAGCGCGATGAACAGCAGGACCGCCGTCGCTATTCCCCAACCCAGCGCCGCGCCCATTCCAAACTCGCCCAGGCCTCCCGGCCTCCTCGCCAGCCCCATGGCTTTCATCGGCTCGCTGCTGCGGTCCCAGGCCAGCTCCATATATCCGAAGCCGACGATCAGCATGAAAATCTGGAAGAGATTTCGAACCAGAGGAAAGGCCGCGCCCCGGCTGAAACCATGTGCGGCTCGATTGGCCAGGTAATAGGCAACCAGCAGCCAGCCCACTGCGCCAAGAAACCGAACAAAAGCGCGTCCGCGACCCGGACCTCGCAGCAGACTCATACCCCTGCTCCAGATGCGCGTGCCCCAGGTCTCGCTTTTGAGACCTGGGATTGCGGCGGCCAGTCCAGAAAACAACAGGCGACCAGAGACCTATCGGGACGAGCGTTGACAACCGCCCGTCCGTACCTGGCTGGACAGCGCACGGGGACCCTGAGTCTGTCGATTGCGAGCACCGTTCATCCTTCAGTAAAAAATCGCGCCATGTTGCGGAACTTTGCGATCCGGTCCCGTACCAACTCATCCGTCGTAAGCTTTTTCAGCTCGCTCAGATTCTGCTGCAGCGCCTCGTCGAGGAACTTAATGGCAGTCTCCGGGTCGTTTTGCGCGCCGCCCTGCGGCTCCGGCACAATCGCATCCACGCAGCCCAGCCGCAAAACGCTTTCAGAATTTGTCTGCAACGCCGCCGCTGCCAGCGCTCGCTTGCTCGCGTCCCGCCACATGATGGAGGCGCAGGCCTCCGGCGAAATCACCGAGTATACCGCGTTTTCCAGCATCAGCACCTGATCGGCGACCGCCAGCGCCAACGCCCCGCCCGAACCGCCTTCCCCGGTAATCGTCGCCAGAATCGGCACCCGCAGCCGCGCCATCTCGCGCAGGTTGCGCGCAATGGCTTCCGCCTGTCCTCGTTCCTCCGCGCCCAGGCCGGGGTTGGCGCCGATCAAATCGATAAACGTAAACACCGGCCGACCGAATTTCTCGGCAAACTTCATCGCCCGCAGCGCCTTGCGGTAGCCTTCGGGGTTCGGCATGCCGAAATTGCGCGCGACTTTCTCTTTCGTCGTCCGGCCCTTCACGTTCGCTATCACCAGCACCTGCTCGCCATGGAAACGGGCCATGCCGCACGCCATCGCCAGATCGTCGCCAAACGACCGATCGCCGTGGATCTCACTGAAGTCCGTAAATAACGACTGGATAAATTCCATCGGATACGGGCGCTTCGGATGCCGCGCCAACTCCGTTTTCTGCCAGGCCACGCTTAACGTTTCGGCTGGCGTTTCTGTCCGGTTGTCTGCTGGATTCTCTGCCATCATGGTAGAACTTCGATTCTAGTGGCCTTCAGCGTCCGCGCACAACTCATGGATCGGGTTCCCCTCCGCCCGCAATGCCATGGCCGCCTCTGGCGATTCAAGCCCCCTCCCGCCCGATCGCGCCGGAACCTCCATGTTGACTTGCTTCCCTCACCTGCGACCATGGCCAAATCGCCGCCGCGGCGACCGAAACTCACTCCGCGCAACCCCAGGTACTACAAAGGAACCTCTCCCCGGTACACAATAGAATCAACCGGCAGAAACAGCCTCTCGTGCTTCGCCTGAATCTCATCGGGTTGCGGCAAGACTTCCATCGGCCCGTTCCTTAAGAAAGAGTGTTCGATGTCCCATGCATTTCGCCCGTTTCTTCATTTTCTGTTCCACCTTGGCTATCTCGGCCCGTTTGTCCTCGGCATTCTCGACTCTTCCTTCCTCGTCCTTCCCTTTGGAAACGATCTCCTCGTCGTCGGCCTCATCGCGCATCGCCACGCCGGATTTCCCCTGTATGTTTTCAGCGCCGCCTGCGGTTCGACCGTGGGCGTGATTCTGCTTTCGAAAGTCGCCCGCAAATTCGGCGAGGAAGGCATCCGAAAAGTAGCGGGTCAAAAGCAGTTCGACAGACTCAAGAAAAATATCGGCGATCGCTCCGGAGTCGCCGTCGCCATCGGCTGCCTTGCGCCGCCGCCGTTTCCCTTCACCATGGTCGTTGCCTCCGCCAGCGCGCTCGGCTATTCCTTGTGGCGCTTGGCCGCCATCAATTTTGTCTCTCGCGCCATCCGATTTACTTTCCTTGGGATCTTGGCGGTGAAATTCGGCGCCACCATCCTGCGCATCGCCAAGTCGCCTGCATTTGTCTGGAGCATGGTGGTCTTCATCGCCCTCTGCCTGGTCGCCACCGCATTTTCCATCTGGCACTGGGTCCACTCCGCGCGCTCCGCCAAGCACGCATAAGGCTGCATCGCGACATTGTCGTCTCTGGTCGCTGTGGCGACCCAAACGAGTCGAGGGACCTGCGTTTTCCCGAATCAGCGACGATCTGGGTGCCCCTCGATAAGGACGAAGGCTTTGTCAAGGCACAGTTTTCCTGTGCGGTGCGGCTGCATCGCTTGTCTTTCCAGAGAGGTTGAGGACCAGAGCTCCGGTAGATTCACGCTGCATCACCAAACGGTGGGCTG
>JAJYVR010000163.1 GCA_021791935.1 Acidobacteriota bacterium | reverse complement strand
GCGGCTCACACCATAAGGCCCCCGGCTCTGCCGGGGGATACTTACCCAGGGGAAACTCCATCCCTGGGGCGACCCGATTGCCCTGCTGAAGCTTCCCGGAGTTAGCGCCGTCGGCAAGTTGCGCTATGGACTGTTTGCATTTGCATGCGTGCACCGAGACCGTTGGCCCGAGTTGGAAAACCAATCGGCAAAGCAGTGGATCACCCGCTCGTGTGGACAGGAGATTTACGAGCGATTCTGGCATCCGCTGTTACATTTCAAATATTACGAATACGCCGACAACATCTCCGCTGCGTGGATCTGGACGCGAATCCGAAGGATTGTAAAATCGCGAAAAAATATCATGCAGGAAGAACTTGGATACATCGAGGGAGGCTCCAAAACCCTTGTGGATGCCTTGATGCACGCGATTGTGGAACGGGGTGGGCGACTGCACGTGAATGCGCCAGTGCAACGCGTCGTGATCGAAAAGAATCGCGTCACGGGCGTCAACACGCCCGTAAGTCTTTTTTTCTCGGATGCAGTCATTTCGACTGTGCCGACCCCTCTCATCTCCCGCATGATTCCAGATTTAGCTCCAGAGTGGAGGGCCCGCTACGAAGCTATCCGCAACATCGGCGTGATTTGTGTCATTTTTAAATTGCGACGATCGGTGAGTCCGCATTTCTGGGTGAACATTTCGGAACCGGGCATCGAGATCCCGGGAATCATAGAGTTTTCCAATTTGAGAAACGTTGGCGAGAACGCCATTGTGTATGTTCCGTATTACCTGCCCATAACAAATGCGAAGTTTTCCTGGGCGGACGATAGACTGCGGGAAGAAGCTTTCTTATGCCTGCAGCGAATCAACCCGGCATTGACGCCGGAAGACGTCATTGACCTGAAAATTGCGCGGCTGAAACATGGACAGCCGGTTTGCGAACCGGGATTCGCGTCAAAGATTCCGCCGATACAGACGCCGATTCGCGGTTTGCAGATTGCCGATACCTGTTTCTACTACCCAGAGGACCGAGGCATTGCCGAGAGCGTTCGCATGGGCCGCAACATGGCCCGCGCGGTGAAAAGCAGCGAATCGTAGGAGGAGAACTGCATGGATGAAGTGACGACCGCAGCCGAGGAGTCAGTACCCACGCCGGTTTCTGTCGAACTTGTCAGGCACTCCCATTCAAGTGGCGACGGCCTGCTATGTGCCTTGGCTCTTGCAGCGTGTGTGTTGATTGCGTATCCAGTCGCAAATATGCCCTTTATGGATGACTTTTCCTACACCAAAACAGCACTGGATTTTGCGCAAACCGGACACTTCCTCTACAACGGATGGGCCACGGCGATGCTGGGATGGCTGGTTCCATGGGGCGCACTTTTTATCAAGCTGTTTGGATTTTCGTTTACCGCCGTGCGCTTCTCGATGCTACCGATCGCAATGGCGACTGTATATCTGTTCCATCAGATTTTGCGGCGTTTTGGCATCAATCGGGGAAATGCCGTCCTAGGCGCTCTGACATTGGCATTGTCGCCGCTCTTTTTGCCGATGGCGGCGAGTTTCATGACGGACGTGCCGGGATTGTTCGTCATCCTGGCCTGCATCGCAATGTGTCAGCGCGCAGTTGCGGCACAGGCTGATAAAGCCGCACTTCTATGGCTATGTTCCGCAATGGTAGTCAATGTTGCCGGGGGAACGGTGCGCCAGATCGCGTGGCTGGGCGCGCTGATCATGGTGCCATCTGCTGCGTGGCTCCTGCGCGAACGTCGAGGCATGAGGACCGCAGGAGTCCTCCTGTTTTTGTGCGGCTTGGTCGGCGTACTCGCATGCCTGCATTGGTTTAACGAGCAGCCGTATTCCGTGCCCGAACATGTGTTTGTGGGACCCATCCACCCGAAGATGCTAGTCCATCTGGGAGCCCAGCTCTTTAAAACTTTCCTATGTCTTCTTCTTGTCATTTTCCCAGTGTCAGTGATGTGGCTCCCCGTCTCGCAACGACTGACAGCCAACGCCAAAATACGGATTATCGGTGCGCTGACCCTGCTGTGTTTGCTCGCGGCCATTCCGTATAAGTTCGGAAGACTCGATCCATGGCTGATGCCCTGGCTTATCCCACTCTTGGAATCACAGGCTGTTGGCGGCGTTAAAGTCTGGATGAGAATCGGTATTTCTCTGCTGATCATCGCTCCTGCACTCGTTATGTTAGAGCAGATGGCGATCCCACGAAGGATTAAGCCCGCTAGCGTGAACAGCCAGGCGCCCGCATGGGTCGAGCTAGCTTGGATACTAGGTCCGTTTTCTTTGAGTTATGTTCTGTTGCTGGCGCCTAGGGCGACGTTTGCGATTATTCAGGACAGATATCTGCTGGGGTTGGCCCCCACCGCGATCATTGTCTTGCTCCGCTTATATCAGGACCGAATCGGAGACAAAGTGCCGGCGATCAGCTTGGTTATACTCATGGCAGTCGCGTTCTATGCGGTCGCAGGCGCTCATGATCTATTTGCAGGGTGTCGCGCTCTGGTGCGGACAGTCCAGATGGTGCAAAACTCTGGCGTACCGAGGAGATACATCCAGGCAGGAATGGCGAGCGACGGCTGGGCTCAGATTGAGGGCGGCGGGCATATCAATGATTCACGAATACAGGTTCCCGCAGGAGCCTACAATCCGGATACTCCCAACTTGAAGCTCTCAAACGAATGCACGCTTGAGTTTGCGAGCCTTACGCCAGCGATCACTCCCAAATACTTCCTCCTCTTCCCGCCGATGTCGTGCTTTGCTCCGGCAAAATATCCTCCTGTGCGTTACGCGACATGGCTGCCGCCGTTTCATCGAGCGCTGTATGTGCAGCAATTGAAGACTGGCGCAAAGTGACCCAGGCCGTCAGCGTTGCATCCGGCCGCCGGTCACGATACCATCCGCTTGCATGGACTTGGATCGCCCATCCGATCGCATCGTCTCCGCCGAGCCAGTCGAGGACGACCTCGCAGTGGAGCTGAAGCTGCGCCCGCAGCGGCTGAATGAGTTCATCGGCCAGCGCAAAGCGAAAGAGCAATTGGCAATTGCGCTGGAGGCCGCCCGCAATCGCGGCGAGGCGCTGGACCATGTTCTGCTGTCCGGCCCTCCGGGGTTGGGCAAAACCACGCTGGCCAACATTATTGCCAATGAGCTGGGGGTTGGCTTCCAACAGACCTCCGGCCCTGCGATCCAGATTCAAGGCGACTTGACTGCGATCCTGACCAATCTGAAGAAGCACCAGGTGCTGTTTCTCGATGAGGTCCATCGGCTGCAGCCGGCATTGCAGGAAAAACTGTATACCGCGCTGGAAGATTACAAGCTGGACATCATCATTGGGCAGGGGCCGGCGGCACGCACGCACGTGATGGATCTGCATCCGTTTACCTTCATCTCCGCAACCACGCGACCGGGACTGCTGGCGTCTCCGCTGCTGGCGCGGTTTGGAATTCTGCTGCGGCTGGATTTTTATACCGACGAAGAACTGCGCATCATCGTGCATCGCTCGGCGGATGTGCTGAACGTGCCCATCGACGACGACGGCGCGGCGGAGATAGCCATGCGCTGCCGCGGCACACCCCGCATCGCCAACCGCCTGCTGCGCCGCGTCCGCGACTATGCACAGGTACGCGCCAGCGGCCACATTGATCGTGAGACGGCCATGGCGGCACTCGGTCTGCTGGAAGTGGACGCGCATGGCTTCGATGAGATGGACCGCCGCCTGCTGCGCACCATCATCGACAAATACGAAGGCGGACCTGTCGGCCTGAACACACTGGCCGCTGCGCTGGCGGAAGAAGAAGACGCGTTGGAAGAAGTGTACGAGCCCTTCCTTATCCAGATCGGTTTCCTTGACCGCACGCCGCGCGGCCGCGTCGCCACACGGCTCGCCTACCGGCATTTTGGCCTGGAGCAGCCCCGCAAACAGAATCTTCTGTTTTGACGACGGCTGCCGCTCGCGTTTGCGCGTTGCGCGCGTCTTTAACTACAGCGCGAAACCTCGGCATCGAAATGTCCGCAACCAATCCAGCGAGCGCGCAGTCCCCTACAATGGAGACAGGGTCGACTCCATCAAGACCGAAGGACAATCGAATCGATTGATGCGCAGAAGTGTATGCAGTCTGCCGATTTTGGCACTGGCGGTGGTTCTTGTGTGCGAATGCACCCTCGCGTCTGCCTCCGACGGCGGGGACGCTGGGGCGAAGTCGGCTTCATTGCCGTCGGCGCCTCAGCGATCTCCGGTCCCTTCGGCGCATCGCGCAGTTCGCCATACGGCACATGTGACCGTTCCCATGCTCAATGCCGGACCCAAATTGGCTGACTTCCTCGTTTCGCCACCGGCCTCCCCGACCGCGCGGCAAATGCTGCGAATCAGCCATTTCGTGGAGCGGTATCCGGATGACGGCAAGCCTTCGACCGAGCCAACGGTGGCCTATCTGGGATACACGCATAAGTACTTGTACGTCGCTTTTGTTTGCCGTGACAAAACGCCGAAACTCATCCGCGCGCACATGCTCGCCCGAGATTCCTTAGGCGACGACGATACCGTTGAAATATTTCTGGACACGTTCCACGATCAGCGCCGCGCGTTTATTTTCAAAACCAACGCTCTGGGCATCCAGGCGGACGCGCTTTACAGCGAGCAGAACGGCGCCGACTATTCCTTCGATACTGTCTGGGACACATGGGGCAAACGCACCCCATTTGGATATGTCGTGCTGATGCGAATTCCCTTTGCAAGCCTGTATTTTGCCAAGGCGGATCCTGGAGCAATGCGGACCTGGGGCATCATCCTGCAGCGCAACATATCGCACGACAATGAATCTGTGTTCTGGCCTAGGAACACGCATAACGTAGCTGGACGACTGACTCAGGACATCGAGGCCGACGGCTTCATGAATATCGCGCACGGTCAAAACTGGCAGTTCGAACCGTACGTGCTGGGCCGCAACCTGCGCCAGTTGAATACCGTCAATCCGGTTGACCCTTATTTCCAACACAAGCATCTGCAAGCCTATGCCGGGCTGGACGCAAAGTTCATCCTGCACAACAGCCTGGTATTGGACACGACTCTCAATCCGGATTTCAGCCAGGTCGGCATCGACAATCCGGCCACGCCCAACCAGCGTTTTCCGCCATACTTTCCAGAGGTGCGACCGTTCTTCATTGAGAACAGCAGTTACTTCATGACCCCCATCAGTTTGTATTACACCAACAACATCGTGTTGCCTCAGTTTGGCGCGCGACTAACCGGCAAACTCGGTCCTTGGGCGCTGGGCATCCTGGCCGTGGACGATCGCAATCCGGGACAGGCGGTCCCTCCAGGAAATCCTGAGTTCGGGACCCGCGCCCACGTTTCTGTCGGACGAGTCAACCGCGACGTTGGCGCCTTGTCGAACGTCGGCCTGATTTATGCCGATCGGGAGTACCTGGGCTCATTCAACCGCGCCGGCGGATTGGATTATCGCGCCCGTTTGAAAAACCGCTGGACTTTGACCGGTCAGGTCATCACTTCGGAGACGAAAAATATAAGCAACAGCACGTCAGGGGAACAGCCCTGCGAAGTGCTTACCTTGACTTGCAGCGGACAAGTGTATTCGCAGCAACTCAATTATTCCGATCTGCATACAAACTGGTGGATCGGCTACAACGACACATCGGCGGGATATGTGACGGACACGGGTTTCTTCCGGCGGCCCGACGTTCGCGAGCCAAACGGCTATTACGCCTATACCTTTCGGCCAAAACATGGATGGGTACTGTCGGATGGTCCCAGCATTTACAGCGAGCGAATCTGGGACCACACGGGGTTGCCGCTCGATTTCTATATCAACCCGGCATACAGCGCGACCTTCAAATACCGAACGTCCGTTTCCGCCAACATCGACCTTGGCCAGGACCGTCTGCGCCCTGTGGACTACACCATCTTGACTCACAATGTGGAATACCACAGCCATACCAGCGGCGTAAACTTCTACAGCTCGCCGTTGCCGTACATTGCTGTCGGCGGCGGGGTCTACACAGGTAGAGTCATCAACTATTCCCCGCCAAGCACGAGCGGTCCCGATCCGGTCAACGTGACCTCGCCCAACCTGAACCTGGAAGTGAAGCCGATCGGTTCGATCGACATGAACAACAGCTACGTCTATACGCATTTCACCAACCCGTCGAACAACGCTGTCGTCTACGACAACCACGAATTGATTTCCCGCTGGAACTATCAGATGACCAAATCGATTTCATTCAATTTGATCGGACAATATATTTCGACGCTGCCCAACTCGCAATACACCAGCGCGGCAAATTCCAAGGACTTGTTCGCCGATGCCCTGTTTACCTATCTGCCGCATCCGGGCACGGCCATCTACTTTGGATATATCGGGAATTTCGCCAATATAAATCGTGCCCTCTGTACTCGCGATGCAAACGGCCTTTGCAACACGAGCGATCCTATCCTGCCCCCCACGTACTCCTCGCTGATGAATGACAGCAAAACGATTTATCTAAAAATGACCTACCTGCTGCGCTTCTAAGCCAAGCTACTCCGCGGGCGTCACGATAAATTGTTCGATCTTTCCATCCGGCATCTGGTAGGTCGTCAACTCCACATGCGTGGTCGCAAACACTATATCGTAAACGCGGAAGGTCATTCCGCCGCGCGACTCCTTCGCGGTCTGGCGAAATTCAACGGGAGCGCCCAGCGGCTTCAGGCTGGATTCAAAGTCGCCCAATGCCTGGGCATCGAAATACGCATTGCAGTTCTCGGTGAACAGCGAGCGATCGATTTTGCCATGTTGCAGGCCGATAAAAATCTGACGCGCCTGCTCCTCGCTCTGCTTGGATTCGTTCGGCGGCAACCCAACCAGCATGGCCGCGATTTTGCCTGCGATGACGCCGGCTGCGCCCACAGCTTCCTGATTCGTAAACACCGCAATGGCCACTTTATCGTGCGGCAGCACCATGTTTTCGCTGGTAAAGCCGGAGACTTCTCCACTGTGCGAGATCACCAGGTGACCATCGCGGGTCGAGGTTTCGACACCGAGGCCGTAATGCGTGTCCACGCCATTTTTCAACTTCACGCCGGTGAACATTTCCCGATACGACGCCGGCTGCAAGAGCGATTCATTCATCATGGCAATGTCCCACAGCAGCAGATCGCGGACCGGCATGGCCAGTTCCCCCGCGGCAAACATCCATCCTGGCCCATCTTGCGGAGCCGGCCGCAGCGGTCCCAGTGCGTAGCGAATATAGCCATGCGCGTCCGTTTGCTCCAACTGCTGCATGTCGGTGTCCATCACTTGCGTCATGTGGAGCGGCGTAAAGATGTTCTGCTGCAGGAATCTCATCACCGGCATTCCGCTGACGATTTCGACAATTTTTCCGGCGAGGACAAAGTTGGTATTGCTGTATTGCCATTGCGTTCCCGGGGCGAAGTCGAGCGGCTTCTTGCCCCAGGTGTCCAGAATGGCGTCGGCCGTCGTGGGATTCTTCATGCGCAGCATGGAATAGTCCTCGGCGTAGTAATCCTGATAGCCGGAGGTATGCGACAGGACTTCGCGCAGCGTCACTTCATTGGAGCGCGTCAACTGCGGCAGCCAGGTCGAG
>JAJYVR010000162.1 GCA_021791935.1 Acidobacteriota bacterium | reverse complement strand
GGCGGCATCCTGGCAGAAGAATGCGGCGACCTGCTGCGCCGTTTCTTCCAGTCGCGACGATAAGATTGTTGCCGCTATCGTGAGCCGCGCCAGCGAACACAGGCCGAGCACTCCGAAGCCAGCGGCGTGGAATTGCGTCGAAGAGGGTTGTCTCTGGGTGAACGAACGTACGATACCGAAGAAGCTCCGCCAGCGGCGCAGGTGCGTCCACTCGTTGAACTAGTTCTTTACCCGCACCGAGGGATTGACCGACATGCCGGGACGCAGACGACGATCGCTGTCCTCCCGCGGATTGGTAAAATCCAGCCGTACCGGAATGCGTTGCACGACCTTCACGTAATTTCCAGTCGCATTTTCCGGCGGAAACAGGCTCAACATGGAACCGGTCGCTCCGCCGATCTGCGTGACTTTCGCGTGGTAGGTGCGGCCGCTGTAGGCATCGACGGTAAACGTCGCCGGTTGCCCAACGCGCATGTGGTCCAACTGCGTCTCCTTGAAGTTTGCGGTCACCCAGATGTTCGTAAGCGGAATCAGCGTCATCAGCGTCTGGCCGGCACTGACGTTCTGACCCACCTGCGCCGTCTTTTGGTTCACAATACCGGAATCGGGAGCGACGATCTTGGTGTAGCTCAGATTCAGCCGGTCGGTTTCAAGTTCGGCCTCCGCTGCCTGCACTTGCGCGGCGGCGGCATCGGCTTTGGCCCGTTGCGCAGCTACCTGCTTGGGGCCCGTCCCGGCGGAATTGTAGTCGGCCCGCGCGGATGCGAGTTTGTCATTGGAAACCCGCACCTGGTCACGCGCACCCTGCAGATTTGCCTGCGCCGCTGCGACCTGCGCCTTAGCGCTGGCAGCCGCCGCGACGACGGCATCGTACTGTTGCCTGGAAACAACATCGCGCTGCGCCAATGGGGTATAGCGTTGCAGATCGAGCTGCGCCTTGGTGTTGTTCGCCTCGGCGGACAATAGCTGCGCCTGGGCCGCGTCCAACTGCTTCTCGGCCCCGGCAATCGTCGACAATGCGGCCTGTACCCCGGCAGCCGCGGAACTCAATGTCGCGCCGGTCGATGTGGTGGCAATCGGCACAGTCGTCAGGGCAGCTTCATAATTTGCCTTCGCGGTCGCCAGGGCGGCCTCTCCCTGGTCAAGCGCGGCCTGCGCGTCCCGCGGGTCGATCTCGACCAGGACCTGGCCTTTTTCCACCCGCCGATTGTCTTCCACGTTGACCTTGGAAATGTAGCCCTTGGTCCGGGCGCTGATCTGGACCAGGTTGCCGTCGATCTGCGCATCGTCCGTGCTCTCGTAATACGTCGAGTGCCACCAGTAGAGCCCCACCCCAAGCAGCACCAGAACAACCGCCCCAATAATAAAAAACCGCTTGTGCGTAGGGGGCGCCGGACGATGCAGCTCCGTTTCCTCGGGCGACCCATCCTTATGATTGCCGTTTGCATCCGGACGCCGTTCGTTTTGCGCGAAAGAACTGTCGTCTGCCCGCCGATTTTCTTCCGCTCGACCGTTGGCCGCGTCGGCCAGCATGGTCCCTTCGGGTCTCGATTCCGCCACGATTATTGTCCTCCGAGATAGGTCTTGTACTGGGTGCGCGCGACGCCCACGGCGCGCGCCAATGAAAGCTTGGCCACGTTCAACTGATAGAGGCTGCCGACGTACTGGTCGTCGGCCTGCGCCACGGACGACTGCGCCTGCGAGACCGCCAGATTGTCCGCGACACCGGCCTGGAAACGGTCCTGCGCTTCCTTCAACGCTTCACTTGCCAGGTCAACGTTGCTGCGGGCAACGTCGACCTGTTGTTGCGACGATTCGATGTCCAGAATCGCGTCCTTCACGTCGGCGCGGACCTGACCCTCCAGGTTGTTCAGTTGGGCGCGGGCTTGTTCCAGTTGGGCAGCGGCAATTCTGGCATCGCCCCTCAATTTCCACTCTTCAAAAACGGGCCCGCTGAGTTTGCCGGTTGCATTCAGCGTTCCGTACGAATTCCCCGGGTTCACTCCAATTGCGCCGTAGTCGACTTCGGCGGTCAATGCCGGGTACCGCTCCGCATGGGCCGCGGACAACGACTTCTCCGCTGCCGCCACCTGCTGTTGCGCAGCCTTCAGGTCGCTGCGATTCTTCAGCGCTTCCGCCATCGCCGCCTCCATGGTTGGAGCATTGAACTCGGCAAAGGGGACCTGGTCCGTCAGCTCGAATTTCTGGTCGAGCGACAGCCCGATCGTGCGTGCCAGCGCAATTTCATCTTTTCGATACTGGTCGGTGGCGGCGATCAGAGCTTGTTCCTGCGTCTGATAATCCAGTCGCGCGCGCAGTTCGTCCAACCGCGGCGACACCCCGTTCTGGTGGTTCTGAACGGCCTGGTCCAGCGAGACTTTGGAAGTTTGTACCTGGACCTCCAGAGACGCGATGCGCGAGGCATCGGCCAGACATAACAAGTACGCATTGCCCACCGTTAGGACGACCAAATCCTGGGAATCTTTCGCGGAAAGCTTGCTGGCCGCGAAGTTGTGTTTCGCCGCCAGGTAATTCTGCAGCGAGGAAACGTTCAGCACGGATTGATTGAGAGTGGCGCGAAAATCCGTATACCCGAAAGGTCCGATCACGGCTGGAAACCCTGGAATCCGCAGCCCCTCCGCCTGCAGGTTCACTTGCGAGACCGAGTCTTGCGCGTCGCCCGTAATCGTCGGCAGCAAGGCCTGCAGTTGCTGGAGTTTTTCTCCGCCTGCCGAGTTGACGTCGGTAGTTTGCAGGATCGCGCCCAGGTTGTTCTTCAGGCCCATCCGGATGGCATCGTCGAGCGAGAGCGGCAGCACGCCCGCGGTGGCCTTGTGCCGCGCCACGCTGCCCCGGTAAGAATCGGCCGTCTGCGCCTGTGCGCCACCGTGAACAATGCCGGCCGCAGCGGCCAGCAGCATCAGGAATCGCAGACAGCCGCTGCGTGTTTTTTGAAGAGTTTTTTGCATTTCCTTCATCGGACAGTTTGTGTACGTAGTCGTATTGCCAGGACGCAGACGCTAGAGAATAGATGACAAAACTGGCGAAAAAGCTCAATTTCTTGCCATCCTAACGGACGGCTTTTTTCTCGCTGTCGCCGGCCCCATTTCCGACGCTGCTCCGCGACGATCTCGGTTGTGGAACTCAGTGTCCTGCTTTAGGATACCGGATTGCAGTTTCTTCACGAGTTTTACGTGACCGTCATTGGCGGCTGGTACCCTCGGCCCTGTGAATTTGAGACACTAGGGACATCTGTTTTGCCCGCCAGGATGTTGCATTGCCGGAAGAAGAGCGCGCTCGCATGGCACTGAAAAGCCGGGAAACCCCGAGCATTACGAAACACTATCTCAACCGGGACGAGTCCTGGCTGGATTTCAACCGGCGTGTGCTGGAGGAAGCCCAGGACGATTCCAACCCGCTGTTGGAAAGGGTCAAATTTCTCGCCATAACGGCCAGCAATCTGGATGAGTTCTTTGAAGTCCGCGTCGCCGGCCTGCTGCAACGCATTGAGGATGGCTACAACGAACCGGGCCCCGACCTGATGACGCCGCGGCAGACGCTGGATTCGCTGGCGCAGAAGACCCATGCATTTGTCTCCGGCCAATACACATGCTGGAACAAACAGCTATTGCCGGCCCTGGCCAAGGCAGGCATTCGCATGCGGGCCTGGAAAGACCTGGACGACGAGCAGCGCAAGTTTGCCATTGCCTTCTATCGAAGCGAGGTCGACCCGCTGCTGACTCCCATCACCATCGACCCGGCGCACCCGTTTCCGCATGTGCTGAACAAGGCGCTCTGTCTGGCGTTGTTGCTGCATCGCAAACGCAAATCGGCTTCGACGCAGGTGCTGGGAGTGGTGACGGTGCCGCGGGCGCTGCCGCGCCTGGTCGCGCTTCCCTCCGCTCCGGGATGCTTCGATTACATCTTTCTGCATGAACTGATCGAGTCTCAGGCGGCGGCCATGTATCGCGGCTATGAATTCCTGTCGCGGGCGGCGTTTCGCGTGACCCGAAACAGCAACCTTTACCTGCAGGAAGAAGAGGCGCGCAGCCTTCTCGAAAGCGTGCGTTCAGAACTGCACAATCGCCGCAAGGGAGATGCGGTCCGGCTGGAAATTGCAAGCGATGCGGCCCCCGAAATCGTCGAACAACTGCGGACGAATTTCGAGCTGGACGATTTTCAGGTCTTTTATACAGACGGCCCCGTCAACTTGTCTCGTCTGCTGAACCTGCATACAACGACAGACAAGCCGGAGCTGAAGTATCCGTCGTTTGTGCCGCGCGGATTGCGGCTGCATCGCGAATCCGCCAATCTTTTCGCGGAAATTCGCCGTCACGACATTCTGCTGCATCATCCGTACGATTCCTATGCCGCCGTGGTTGGGTTCATCCGCGCGGCAGCCGACGATCCTGCAGTGCTTTCCATCAAGCAGACGCTCTATCGCACCAGCGCCAATTCGCCGATTTTTCAGGCCCTGCGCGAAGCTGCCCAAACCAAGGAAGTCACGGTGGTGGTGGAATTGATGGCCCGCTTCGACGAGGCCTCCAACATACGCTGGGCGCACGATCTGGAGGATGCCGGCGTGCAGGTTTTCTATGGCACGGTCGGACTGAAAACCCATTGCAAGCTGGCGCTGCTGGTGCGCCGCGATCCGGAAGATGGCGCGGTGCGGCAGTATGCGCACCTGGGGACCGGCAATTACAACGTGGAGACGGCATCGTTTTATACCGACCTGAGCCTGCTGACGGCGAACCCAACCCTGACCGATGCCGTCCACAATGTTTTCAACTACCTGACGGCCCATTCCGAGTCGGACGATTATGCTCCGCTGCTGGTGGCCCCCATGAACCTGGCCGAGGGCTTTGCCCAACGGATTCATCGCGAGGCGAAACACGCCGCCGAAGGCAAGCCCGCCCACATCGTCGCCAAAATGAATTCCCTGCTGGAGCAAGGGATCATCGATGCGCTATACGCTGCCTCCCAGGCTGGAGTGTCGATCGACCTGATCGTTCGCGGAATTTGCGCGTTGCGTCCGGGAGTGAAAGGGCTAAGTGAAAATATTCGCGTGCGCTCCGTCGTGGGCCGGTTCCTGGAACACAGTCGGATTTTCTATTTTATGAACGGCGGCGAGCCGGAGATTTACGCCGGCAGCGCCGATTGGATGCCCCGCAATCTGTTCGAGCGCTGCGAAGTCGTGTTTCCGGTCCTCGACCCGCAGTTGCGTCAGCGCATTCGCGATGAAATTCTGGCGGCCTATCTGGCCGATACCGCCGAATCGCGCTTCCTGCTGCCTTCCGGGGAATATGTGCGCTCAAAAAATCGCGCCGGAAGGACGGGGCCGCCGTTTCACGCGCAGGAATTCCTGATTCGACTGGCGGAAGACAAGGCGAGCGTGCGAGACATTCCCGCCGGGCCGGGAGACGCGGCGATTCCGGAACCATCCAGAGGGGAATCGAATGGTGGCAGTCTGGCGGCCCTTGACAAAACGGTGGATGCGTCGGCGCAACCTCACCCGAAGCCGAACGCAAAAGCTTTTCCAGCGGCGAAGAAAACTGCCCGCAAGCAGGCGCGCGCAACAAAAAAGATTCCCTTCTGAAGCGGCTTTCAACATCTGAATGGAAATGCATTCTGTCGAATTGGAAACCATGAGGCTTCCGAGCGCGTCGAATACTCCTGGCGTTGTTTCCCGTTGCCAGGTTCAAGAAAATGCTTCGATATCCGTGAATCGTCAATATGCCAGCCAGCCCCATCGCCAGCGAGTCCGCGGTTCAAACTTCCAATGGGAGCCATGGTCTCCGCGCACTGCCAGTGCGCCGGCTGTGGGTGTGGTGGCATCTGCTCAGCCTGGATGCGCCCACCGTTGCGGTTGTCTGGTGCCTGTTTTTCGCGGCGGCATTTGGCCTCAGCCTTCCCCCGACTGCGCTGATGACGCTGGCGCTGGGGACCTGGTGCGTCTATGTTGCGGACCGCCTGCTCGATGGCTGGCGCTCGACGGACGTGACCGGGCTGCGCGATCGACACTGGTTCTATCTGCGGCACCGAAGACCGTTTGTCGTTGCGTGGATTGCGGCCGCGATTCCCTTGGCGTATCTGATTTTTTTTCGCGTGCGGGCGGCGGTGCGGACCGACGACATGGTCCTGTGCCTGATTGGCGCAGCGTATTTTCTGCTGATTCACAACCGACCGGAAAATTATCGGTTTTCGAAGGAATTTTTTGTCGGATTTCTCTTTTCCATCGCAACCGCGGTGCCGACCTGGACGCGGCTGCACCAAGGACGCGGTCTGTTGCTGGCGGCAATTCTGACCTTCGGTGCCGTTTGTTGGCTCAACTGCGTTGCCATTCAGACATGGGAAGACGCGGAGGCGAAACGCGGCGCGGCGCGCGATCGTTTTTTTCAGGACCGTCTGGATAAACGCTCCATGCAAGAGAACGCGGCTGGGCGGCCGGCGCTCACGGATTTTCTGGGCCATCGTTTGACCGCCTTCGCCATAACGATTGGAGCATTGGCTTTCTCGCTCGCGTGCATTCCCGCGACAAGAACGGTCTGGCCTCTGTTTGCGGCAGTCGCGGTCAGTTCGCTCTTGTTCCTGACGCTGATTCGGAACACGGGACGGTTCAGTGCCCTTTCGCTGCGCATCCTCGCCGACGGAGCCTTGCTGACTCCGCTCGTATTTTTTCTTCACCTGCGCCATTGATCCGACCCGACTGGAATGAACCAATTTTTCCCACCCTAGCCGCAAAGAACGCGGCGAGGATGGGGCACCCGAATGCAATGCTTTCGTCCGGCTCAATAAAGACGGCAGAGCCCAGGCATCGACTCGATGGACACCAACACTCCCAATTTCGATTCCCTGGCCCGCGCCTATCGCTGGATGGAATATTGCAGCTTTGGGCCCATGCTGGAGCGGTGCCGGTTTCACTTTCTATCCCGATGTGCCCAGGCGCGCCACGCGCTGGTGCTCGGCGATGGAGATGGCCGCTTCACTGCGCGCCTCATGGCTGCAAACCCTGCCGTCCAGGTGGATGCAGTCGATGCGAGCGCGGCCATGTTGGCGGTCCTTCAAGGGCGAGCGCAAAGTTGCTGCCCCGATGCGGATACTCGACTGCATACGATCCAGGCCGATCTTCGCGGGTTCACGCCGACCGACAAAGACTACGACCTGGTTGTCTCCCATTTTTTTCTGGATTGCCTGACGGACGACGATGTTTCTGCTCTGGTCGAGCGTCTGCTGCCCGCCCTTACTGAAGACGCGATTTGGGTGGTGTCAGAATTCTCGATCCCGAAGAAGGGCCTGCGACGGGCAGCGGCAAGACTGGCGGTCCGCTCGCTGTATTTTGTTTTTTTCGTTCTGGCGCGTTTACGTGTCGATCGCATTCCGGACTATGCCAAAGCATTCCGCGATCGCGGATTTCATCGGCGCGAAGACGCAGAGTATCTGGGTGGGATACTCACCGCGGAACTGTGGAAACGGCGCACAGATTAGCCTTTCCACTGGCTTGTGAAGGCGCCGGTTGCTACAATTCCACATGTTCCAAAGACGCCTGTTTCCGCGGCATCCATGTGCGACGCCTTTGCAGTTTCAGCATCCAAGTTTGTAGTGCCGCCGGAATCTTCACATT
>JAJYVR010000161.1 GCA_021791935.1 Acidobacteriota bacterium | reverse complement strand
TGAAGGACTTGGGCGCGTTTTTGGGTGCCGATAAATAGCCGGAAACTTGATTCTTGCCGATTCGGTTGACGACCACTTCAAACAGCATCGGCGGCTTGCCCGTGTAGAACTGCAACGGCTCGTCGAGGTCGCGGTCCTTCTTCTCAATCCGCTTGTCATTGGAAAAAATCGTCAGCGTATAGCGCGAATGTTTGGTGTCGGCCTTCCGCAATTGCAGTTTCACGATGGAAACCAAGGACGGCGGCTGGCCTTTGCGCAGGGTGAACTCAATGTAGTCGCGATCTCCCAAGTGCTTCAGGTAATTCAGCTGATCGGTATTGGTCGCGATCAGGCCGCTCTGCACGCCCATGTCGCCAACAACGGCATGGAGTTGCTGTTGCGTGGTGGCCAACTCTTGCCGGGTGGTGACGACATCTTGCTTGACGCCTCCCACATCCGTCTGCACGTTGGAGACGGCATGGGAAACAGCGGCGACCTTTTGGCTGGTGGCTGCTTCCTGCCTGGCGATACGTGCGTCGGAAAGCTGCTGTTGATGCAGTATGTTTTGCGCGCGCAGTTCAATTTGCTGCTGCGTGATGCCCAGTTTGGCCCCGAATTCGTCGTTCGTCGCGCGCATCTGACGCCATACCTCCGCATTCTGGGCGGAGAGATGGTCGATATGTTCCTGCGTCTGGTTCAGCTTTGCTTCCGTTGCATCCAGCCGATTCTGCAAGAAATAGCTCCACGCCAGCGCGCCAACCGCCAGCAGAAAAGAGAGTCCTGCAATCAAAATCAGGGGGCCGGGAGAATTTCTCTGTTCCCCGAACAAATCGTCGTCTTCAGGCATTTCGAAAGAACTCCTCGCATCCTGCGATGCGGCTACAGCGGGACAAGCGATTCAGCACAGGTTGCGCGCGGTCGAACGGCACACCCTAGGTTTTCACAAAAACAAGGCCAGCACAAATGAACAACGGTTGGTGAACAGCCGCCTTTGCGCGGTAGCAGGGTGACACGGTATGGACGCCGAGGGCCATATCGACCAGTGGGGACGTGTGGAGTGGGAAGGGAAACCGCCCGCCTGCATGACGAACCTCCGGCTTGCATTGTAGTATCGAAACAGTGGCGTAGAGCGGACTGGCACCGGACCCCACACAAGAAAAGTAGCCTGGAGAACATGAATATGGCGATGACTGCCGCGGCACGTGGGCTGGAAGATATCGTTGCTTCCGACTCTGCAATTTGTTTGATCGATGGAGACGCGGGCATCCTGGCCTACCGCGGCATGGACATTCACGAACTGGCGGAGAAATCGACGTTCCCGGAAACGGCCTATTTGTTGTGGTTCGGGCGTCTGCCTTCCGCCGCGGAGCTCGCGGAGTTCAATCAACATCTGACAAATAGCCGGGCCCTACCGCCGGAGGTCGTGCGGTTGCTCGAAGAGCTGCCGAAGGATGCGTTGCCGATGGCGGTCCTGCGCACCGCAGTCTCCGCGCTCAGCATGTACGACCCCGATCAGGAAAGTACGACGCACGAGGCCAACGCGCGCAAAGCCTTCCGCCTGACCGCGCAAATCCCGATGATTATCGCGACTTTTGACCGCATTCGCAAAGGAAAGTCGATCGTCCCGCCCGACCCTTCGTTGAGCCATGCAGGTAACTTTTTGTGGATGTTGAACGGCGAGAAGCCTTCGCCGACGGCAGAGCGGGCGCTGGATGTAGCACTGATTCTGCACGCCGACCATGAATTTAACGCCTCCACCTTTGCCGCGCGGGTGATTGTTGCCACGCTGTCGGACATGCATTCCGCCATTACCGGGGCCATTGGCGCACTGAAGGGACCGCTGCACGGCGGCGCCAACGAGGCCGTGATGCGCATCCTGTTCGCAATCGACAAGGCAGGCGCGGACCCGGTGGAATATGTGCGGCAGATGCTGGCCGGCAAAAAGAAGGTCCCCGGCTTCGGACATCGCGTCTACCACACGGAAGATCCGCGCGCGACGCATTTGCGCCGCATGTCGCAGGACCTGGGACGCGCCGATGGCAATCCCAAATGGTTCGACATGTCGCGCAAAATCGAGCTTTTTGTAAATGAGGAAAAGAAGCTGAACGCCAACGTGGATTTTTATTCTGCTTCAACCTACACCACGCTGGGAATCGACGTCGATTTGTTCACGCCGATCTTCGCTGTCAGCCGCATTGCCGGCTGGTCCGCGCATGCGATTGAGCAATTCGAGGACAACCGTCTCATCCGTCCCCGCGCCGAATATATTGGCCCCGCCTATCCGAACAAGTACGTAGCGATTGAAAACCGATAGTTCTCTCTCTGCAAGGATCGCAATGCTCGGCGCGGCCGTTGTATGCCGGTCGGCGCTGTCCGCATCTTCGCATTCGACACACGTATGAATCCTTGGTGGCCCAGCAGCTCTCCCTGCTCTTGTGACACAATGGAAGGTCTGGTCGAGGCGCTTATTCGACGAGCATGAACCTCCTTCGCTCCACATTGATTGCGTTGTCGCAGAACAGACCCTTGCGATCTTTCGCGGAAGAGTCCAGCATGGGCCGGAAAATGTCCGGGCGCTTTATTGCAGGCATGCAGATCTCGGACGCGTTGCGAGTCGCCGAGACACTGAACCGCGAAGGCATCTCCGTTTCGCTCGACAGCCTGGGAGAAAATGTTTCCACCCAGGAGGAAGCGCAGCGGGCCGCCCAAATCTACCACCAGTTGCTGGATGCAATCCAGCAGCGCCGACTTCAGGCCAACGTCAGCGTGAAGTTGACGCAGATGGGGATGAACGTCAGCCCCGCCATTGCGCGCCAGATCGCCAGCGAGCTGGTCGACCATGCGGCTGCCGCCGACAGCTTTCTCCGCGTGGATATGGAAGGCACAGACTTGACCCAGGCGACCCTCGACATGACACGCGAACTGCACGCCATGCCGAACCACGCCGGACGCGTCGGGACCGTGCTGCAGTCGTACCTGCGCCGTTGTGAGCAAGACGTTCGCGTGCTGCTGGCCGACGGCATTCGCATCCGGCTTTGCAAAGGCGCATACAAAGAACCGCCGACGGTGGCTTTCCCGGACAAAAAAGAGGTGGACGCCAACTACGTGAAGTTGATGAAGATTTTGCTGACCAGCGGCGTCTACCATGGCCTGGCCACGCACGATGAAACCATCATCCGCGCGACCAAAAAGTTTGTGGAAGAAGAGGGCATCGACAAGCGCAGCTTTGAGTTCCAGATGCTTTACGGGATTCGCCACGATCTGCAAAGCTCGCTGGTGAATGAAGGCTACGGCATGCGCGTCTACTTGCCGTTCGGCACGGAATGGTACCCATACTTCATGCGCCGTCTGGCCGAACGTCCGGCCAACGTTCTGTTCATCGCGAAAAATCTTTTGAAGTAGGCGTCGCAGCGTGGAAACACCCGGGACGCATTCAATTCATCCGAATGCAAGCAAGGATGCGGCCCTACTCTTCGTCGTACCTGCGGGTCCGGCGATCGCCGCGACGGTCTCCGCCCCCGCGCAGCAGATCCAGGGCGGTGCGGATGGTGTTCATCCATCCGCCAATCTGCCGCAACGGCGCCATGATATTGTCCTGAATCGTGCGCGTACCGCGGGCGATGACATCCAGCGTGTCTGTCACCATGCCGTCGACGCGGGAAACCTGGTGGCGCGTCTTTCCAGTAATGTCTGTCACGACGCCATCGATATGGTCCACCTGCTGGCGCAGGACCTCACTGGCTTTTTGCACATTTGCTGTGATGGCGCGAACGCGCGGCGTTAGATCGTCGAGCGTTTCCATCAAGTCCGCGGTGGACTCGACGATGGTATGCACCTCGGCTTGCAGCCGTTCGGCCTGTTCCAAGATTTTGGCTTGGGCCGCCTTGGCCGCAACTGCAAACACAACCAAAACAATCGTTTGCAAGACCACTGCAAACGTAACGACTCCAGTAAATACAAGGAAGAGCGTCGATCCGGTTGGCATGAAGCCCCCTCATTACGAAATTTGCATTAGCAGACTCTTGAGCCGACCCGTGCTCCAGACCCCATGGGCGAAATCCGCTGAAAGGAAGCCGAAGTCAGTAGCTTAAGCACAAATCCAGAACCACCCGCTGCGGCGGGCACCTCGAAACCCACTGCGGCAGGAATCGCATGGTGCGTCTACCCGTGAGATGCGCTAAAAGCGATTTTCGGCTGCACCGCCGTGAAATGGCTCCTCGACGTCGTGGGAGTTGTGTTCGGCCTCGCTCCTGCTGCCGGAGACACGGTCCACAATGCCGCTCCAGCGCTCCCGGCCTTTGTCGGCGACTTCCTTGCCGCGCTCGGCAAACTCGTTGACCTGCTCGCGGCCTCTGTCGACCATGGAATTGATCTGGTCACGCGCCTCTCGGCTGCGGGCGGTCACATAATCTTTTTTATCCTTCGCGCTAGTCATCAGGCCTTCGCGAAGTTCCTTGCCTGTCTTGGGCGCAAACAAGATACCGAGCAACGCACCTAGACCAAGGCCTGCGATAAACCACCCAATTCCTGTCGTTTCCTGTTCTGACATTTGCTTATCTCCTTCGCGCAGTGGAGGAATTACGCGATCACCTGGATAGTAGCAAAAGGACAATGGCGCGGCAATGCGCAGTTGGGTTCCCCGCTGGTTTCCAGCGGCGACGCCAAAGGCCGCGGCAGGAGCGGTCGAGTTCCCAGTCGTTCTGCCTACGATCCTCTCTCCGCCGACGAACAGGGCCCGCGAATCCAGCGACGATGCCTGTTCAGGAGACGATCCTTACCGGAATTTTATGCAGCCCGGATATAGTAAAAATAGGGTCTGCATTTGTCTCAACCAAGATCGCAGATGTCCGGGGCGATCGTTCGGCAGTCGGGGCGCCTGATTTCTCGTTCTTCCCCCATCTGCATCTAACGTAACGTTACAAAGGGAATTCATGATCGATACGTCTCACAAACATCCGGGTGCGTATTTGACGTTTACTTTGCATGCGCATCTGCCGTATGTGGTGAATCATGGGACGTGGCCGCATGGTTTGGAGTGGTTGCTGGAAGCCGCCGCGGAGACGTATCTGCCCCTGCTGCGCGTCATCGTCAACCTGGAGCGCGATGGAATTGCCTTGCGCGCCAATCTGAACCTCTCTCCCATTCTGCTGGAGCAGTTGGCGCACCCGGTCTTCCGCGCGGAATTCCCCCGGTATGTGAAGCGCAAGATCACGGCCGCGAATGAGGATGAGGCCTACTTCAATCAAAATGGCGAACCGCACCTGGCCCAGACCGCCCGATACTGGCGCGCCTATTTCCAGCAGGCGGTGGAGCATTTTGAAGCTCTCGGCGGAGATATCGTCCGCGGATTTCGCGAGGCCGCCGAGCGTGGGTTAATCGACATTATTACCTGCGGCGCGACGCATGGCTATTTTCCTCTGCTGGGGACCGACGAGTCGATCCGCGCCCAGGTGCAGACCGGCGTGGCGACGCATGAACGGCATATTGGCCGGCATCCCCGCGGCATCTGGCTGCCCGAATGCGCCTATCGTCCGGCCGGCATGTGGAGTTATCCGGTCACTCCCCACGGCAGCAGCCAGCCTTGGCGTCCGTTTGACCGCAAAGGCGTGGAAGAGCCCTTGGAAGATGCCGAGATCGACTACTTCTTCGTCGATACCCACCTGGTGGAGGAATCTGTCCTGTTCACGCCGTATGAGCTGCGGGCAGGCGGAGCGGTGGGGGTCGCCGCGTCGCTGGCCGTGGAAACCTGCGAACCGCATCACTCCCTGTACAAGCCGTATTACGTGGAGGGTCCTCGCGCGCACCGCAGGCCAGTGACGATTTTCCCGCGCGATCCTCGCACCGGACTGCAGGTCTGGAGCGGAGACGCCGGGTACCCGGGCGACAGCAACTATCTCGACTTCCACAAGAAACGTTTCCCCGGCGGCCATCGTTACTGGCAGGTGACCGGCTCGAAAATCGACATGGCGTACAAAACGCCGTACTTCCCGGAAAAGGCTGCGGCGCGGACCAAATCGCACGCGGAACATTACGTCAGCCTGGTGGTGGATTCCCTGAAGACTGGCTTCAAAGACACGACGCCGGCAATCCTGACTTCTCCATTCGATGCCGAGCTGTTCGGTCACTGGTGGTTTGAAGGCCTTATGTGGCTGGAGCACGTAGCGCGCATCATGGCGCGCGCGGAAATTCCAGTTGCGCTGACCAGTTGCGCCGCATATCTGGATCGCCATCCGCCGGACAGCTTTCTTGCCCTACCGGAAGGCTCGTGGGGGAAAAATGGCACCCACGAAGTCTGGCTCAACCCGGATACGCGCCGGACGTGGGAGTATTTATATCCGGCGGAAGTCGCGGTGCGCGATGCCGCCAGTTCCGATCGCTGGAAAGACAATCCGCAGGGAGAACGTATCCTGAAACAGTTGTGTCGCGAATTGCTGCTGCTGGAGTCTTCCGACTGGCAGTTCCTGATTACGACGGAGGCGGCGCGAGACTATGCAGAAGACCGCTTCAATGAGCACCTTGCCTCATTCCGCGCGATTGAAAAGATGTGGCAGTTGCATTCCGGCGGCGGCACGCTCAACCCGGATGACGAGACGGCGTTACGCAAGATCGAAATCCAGGACAGTGTGTTTCCCCACGTCGATCCTAGCCTGTGGGTGGCGATGGACTAGCGCAAATTCCGCCTATTCCTCGGCAGCCAGTCGCGCGACATGGCCAGCGATCACGCGGTCTTCATCCGCAGGGAGAACATAGACGGCAATCTTCGATTCCTTCTGGCTGATGGTCTTCGGCCCAGCGTGGGTAGGATCGTTCGTTTCAGGATTGAGCGCCAGTCCGAAAGCATCCATGCTGGCGCAGACCTGGGCGCGAGTCATCGGATCGCGTTCGCCAATGCCCCCGGAAAAAACCAGAGCATCCAGGCCTCCCATCAGCGCAATGTAGCCGCCGATCGTCTTTTTTACCGATAGCGCGAACGCCTCAATCGCCAGCGCGGCCTGCCGGTCCCCATTCTTGGCGGCATGGCGCAGAATGCGCATGTCATTGGAAAGGCCGGAGAGCGCCAGCATGCCGGAGCGCTTGTTCAGCAACTGCTCCACAGCGTCCGTCGCATTTGCCGCGCTGCCCGCGTGCATACGCAGCAGATAGAAGACCAGTCCAGGATCGAGATCGCCGGGACGAGTGCCCATGATGACCCCGCCGCACGGCGTAAAACCCATCGAGACATCGATGGCTTTGCCATTGCGGATGGCGGTTACGCTGGCCCCGCTGCCCAAATGCACATAGATCAGACGCTCTGGAATCTTGTTTGGTGGAAACAGGTCCGGCACCCTTCCATCCTGAAACTGTTGCAAGATCGATTCGCACGATAGACCGTGAAAGCCGTAGCGGTGCACGCCCTGGTCGCGAATTTCCTTGGGCAGCGGATAAATGGATGCCACCTCCGGCAAATCCTGGTCGAAGATGGTATCGAAGCAGGCGTAATTGTCCACGCCAGGAAAGCTCTCTTTCGCTTCTTGAATAATTTCAAGCCCGATCGGCTGATGCAGCGGAGCGAAACGGGTCGCCTTCTCAATTTCCAGCAGCACTGCCGACGTGATCCGTTGATGCGCGTGCAGGTTCGGCCCAGTATGGACGATGCGATGGCCGATGGCGGCCGGGTGGGTCAGCCC
>JAJYVR010000160.1 GCA_021791935.1 Acidobacteriota bacterium | reverse complement strand
CCGCAGGATTTTCTGGTGGATGAGCAGGAAGGCATTCTCGATCCGGTGGGCATGGTCGGCAGCACGCTGGAAGTGAATCTGCACATTGTCATGGCCCCCGCCAGCACCATGCAAAACGTTGTGACCTGCTCCAATAAGGCGGGCATTGAAGTTTCCGACACTGTCTTCGAGGCCATCGCCGCCGCCGAAGCCGTGCTCACATCGGATGAGCGGGAGCTGGGAGTTTGCGTGCTCGACATCGGCGCCGCCTCGACGGAAGTGGCCGTGCTGTTTGAGGGCGCTGTGGTCCACACCGACTCGTTGCCGATCGGCGGCGCGCATTTCACCAACGATCTGGCCGTCGTGTTGCGCGTGCCGCTGCCGGAAGCCGAACGGCTGAAGCTGCAATACGGCCACACCATCGTTACCGCAATTCCGCAGTCGAATGAGATCATGATTCAAGCGCCGGAGGCCGGCAGCGGTCAGTATCGCCAGGTGCCGCAGCGCCATTTGAGCGAGATTCTTGAGCCCCGCGCCCGCGAGTTGTTCCAGATGCTGCGCAACAGTTTGCGCCAGGGCGGGGTGTTGGAGGCGATGGGTTCCGGTTGCGTGCTGACCGGCGGCGGCGCGAAATTGCCAGGCATGGCCGAGCACGCCGAGAACATGTTGCGTACCTCCGCCAGAATTGGCCTTCCGGTCCCGCTGTCGCGCATGCCGGAGGAACTGGTCGACCCCGAGTACGCAACGTTGATCGGTCTTTTGTTGTATACCCATCGCGTGCGCGAGCAGCGCTCCGCAAACGACATTGGAGTGGGCGCAAAATTGCGCGCGATTTTTGCCGGCAGCATTTAGAGCGGATTTGCATTTAGGAGGACTTGGTCAATGGGAGTCATTCTGAACGGAGGTCGCCGCGGCGACCGGAGTGAAGAATCCAGAGAATATTCGTTTGGCGAGTGCTGCCATCATCCTCCGGATTCTTCGCTTCGCTCAGAATGACGGACATTATTTTTGAATCGGATGATCTGAAATTTTGCTCCAGCCAGACAATCGCCGTCAGAAATTACGATCACAGGAAACTAGCAGCGGCGGGGAATTGGAAGCGTAGCGAAATTGGCAACGAAGCAAACGAATCGAGGGATTCTTACAAATGACCGACAGTAAACAGCAAGAGCAGAAGACCGCCGACGAAAGTCTGCGGATTCAATACCAGGATGAAGTGCCGCGCGGCGCAAAGATCAAAGTGATCGGCGTGGGCGGCGGCGGTGGAAACGCCGTCAACCGCATGATTGAGGCCCACGTCGAGGGCGTCGAGTTCATCGTTGCCAACACCGATGCCCAGGCCTTGCGCTCATCGAAGGCCCCGGTGAAATTGCAGCTTGGGATGAAGCTGACCAGCGGCTTGGGCGCAGGCGCGAATCCAGACGTGGGCCGCCGTGCCGCGATTGAGGACTCGGAAAAAATTATCGAGGCCCTGGAAGGCGCCGATATGGTCTTTGTGACCGCCGGCCTGGGCGGAGGCACGGGAACGGGGGCCGCGCCCGTGATTGCGTCGTTGGCCAGCGAGATGGGCGCGCTCACCGTGGCCGTCGTCACCCGTCCATTTGCCTTTGAAGGCAAGCGGCGTTTGCTACAGGCCGACCATGGCGTGGCGGAGCTACTCGATAGCGTGGACACGATGATCGTAATTCCGAATGAGCGGCTGCTGGCGGTGGCCAAGGACGCCGGCTTTTTTGAGTCCTTCCGCATTGCCGACGACGTGCTGCGCCAGGGCGTGCAGGGAATTTCCGACATCATTACCATCCCCGGAATCATCAACCGCGACTTCTCCGACGTAAAGACGACCATGTCCGGCATGGGCTACGCGGTGATGGGAACGGCGATGCGCAGCGGGCCGGACCGCGCCAAAGAGGCTGCCAACGCCGCCATGTCCTCGCCGCTGCTGGAAGAAGGAGCGATCGATGGCGCGCGAGGCATCCTCATCAACATCAGCGGCTCCAGTTCGCTGAAGCTGAGCGAAGTCAATGAGGCCTCCACCATCATCCAAAGTTCCGCGCACGAGGACGCCAACATCATTTTCGGCGCGGTGCTCGATGAATCTCTCGGCGATGAGATCAAGATCACGGTGATCGCGACCGGTTTCCGTCCGGATTTGCCATCGCGTGGCGCGCATCTCTCGCATCCGCTGGATGTCCCCGCGTCGGCCCGGACCTCTGCGCGGTCGAAGGAGTCGGCGAATGAGCGACCGGCAAATCCGGCCGGCAATCGGTCGGTCGCTGCGCCCAGGTTCGCCAGTGAAATCGCCGAAGAGCAGGCGCAACAGGCCGCTGCTTTTGGCCGCCAGGATTCAGCGGTCTCTCTAGCCGCGCATGCAACCAAGCCGGCGGAATCGAGCGGGCCGTCTCCGCAGGCGAGCCAGGATGTTGCTCATGCGTCTCCCTCCGAATCGCAATCCGGCAACGCCGTGGAACGGGCGTCCTCGCCCGTCCACCCGGCCAGAATAGCGGAGCTGGAGGACCAGCAACTGGATGTACCCGCGTATCTGCGCCGCAACGATCTCTAAGCGGATTTACAGTTGGTGCAATCGTTTTGGGGAGGAGTCATTCTGAGCGAAGCAAAGAACCTGGGCATTGGTTTTTATTGGAAAATACCGAGGTCCTTCGGTCGCTGCGACGACCTTAGGATGACGACCCGTATGGAACCTGCACTCTACACCAATAGGAGAAATGCTCTAGAGCATTTTCAAATCAAGTGTCAACAGAACTCTGGGTGCCCCATCCTTTGTGCGCCTCTTGCACAAAGGGTGGGAGAGCACGACTCTTTCTCCGACCGTCAACACCCTGACCGAAAATGCTCTAGTGTGGTGAGTCTTTAATTCGCAACATAACTTTGTCATCCCGACCGCAGCGTAGCGGAGTGGAGGGACCTGCGTTTCAGTAATATAGCGCCGCGAATATCAGGTTTATTTCTGGCACGAATTTCCGACTCACCGCTCTAGCGACGCCGCATATTGAGGTAGTTCAAGGAAAATTCGTTCGATCCAGCAAGAGGCCGTTTCGAGGGCGATCGGAATCATCGAGATTTGCTTCGCTATTTTTGCGCGGTTTCGCGCGGCAACGACGAGGCATCGACAAGGAATGAAGAACATGGCTTGCGTGTATCGGCCGGATACTTGTCCAAAGAAATTGGCCGGATTGGGGCCAATTCTGCGATCATGAAGTCTCAACCGCACAGCCAAGGTGCAGTCCCCATGAAGTTGCGTTTCCTCCTCCCCCGCCTTCTGTTGCTGTCCGCGCTGGCCTCGTCCCTGGCCCTGTGGACACGGCCAGTCGTGCTGGCTGCAACGATCGCAACAACCAAAGTACAAGTAACTGTCCACAAAAAATCGAAATCGCGCCGCATCCGCGCCACCCATGCGACCCGCCGCCGGACTGTTGTATCTCGCCACACCGTGCATGCTTCGGCGAAAGTCCGCGCTTCGACCTCCTTGCACCGTCGCCGTTATCGCCGCCATCGTTACTATGAGCGCTTCACCGCCAGTTCCTATGCCCAGGACCAGACAGCCGGCGACATCGCCGCTGGCGAAGATCCAGTCGTGCGCCAGGCGGCCATTTCCGCTCTTGGCGATATGAACGGCACGGTGGTTGTCATCGACCCCGACAACGGTCGCATTCTTGCCATGGTGAACCACCGGCTGGCGCTCTCCAGCGGGGCCGAACCCTGCTCGACCATCAAGTTGTCCGTGGCCCTTGCCGCGCTGGAAGAAGGCATCGTCACCAAGGACACGCCCGTCGATCTGGGCGGCCGCTATCGCATGACGTTGACCGATGCCCTGGCGCACTCCAACAATCTTTATTTTGAGACCGTCGGCCGTCGTCTCGGTTTCGATCGCGTCAAGTATTACGCCAACATGTTTGGCCTGGGAGAACTGGCGGGCTACAACATTCCCGGCGAGCAGCTCGGCGTCTATCCCTCCCATGTTCTTCCTGAAAGCGAGGGTGGCGTGGGCCGCATGTGTTCCTTTGGAGAGAGCGTCTCGGTCACTCCGTTGCAACTGGGCGCGCTGATCTCCGCCATTGCCAATGGCGGCACCCTCTATTACCTCCAGCATCCCGAGACCCCCGCGGAAGTGGCGAATTTCCATCCTCTGGTGAAGCGCGAACTCAACATCGGTCCGCTGCTCCCCTCGCTGACCGTTGGCATGACCGACGTCGTCAAGTTTGGCACTGGCCGCCCCGTGCGCGCCAACTTCAAGGATTTTCCAGTCCTGGGAAAGACCGGCACCTGCTCCGACAACGGCACCCGATTCGGCTGGTTCGGCTCCTACGCCGACACGCCCCATGGACGGCTGGTTACGGTGTTTTTTCTAGAGGGCGGACGTCCGACCTATGGCCCGAAAGCCGCCGAACTGGCGGGTATCTTCTACCGCAATCTGGAAGAACAGAATTACTACGCCACCATGGGTCCGCAGCAGCCGAAGGGTGAAGTATCGTCTCTGGAAGGTCATTGAACAGAAACAGCGTTCAGGCTGTCTCTATCTTCAAGGGGCTTCAAGGGGCAGAAGTTCCCAATCCTCTTCCCCCTGCATCTAGCAGGCCCGCCGGACCAGATCGCCTGTTAAGATCGGAACAAATCCTCCGGGAAGGACGGAAGCGACATTGCCATTGTCGTCCTTTGACAAGATACTTTTCAAGCTCGCCACGCTCCTGCATCTGGGCCCGACTTTTTTGCGCCGATCCAGTCTCGGCTTGTTGATTCTGGCGGCGCTTGTTCTTGGGGTCGCGCTCACCCGCTTTCTCAACCGTCAGGCGGCCATACATCGGAATCGGTGGCGCGGTTTCCTGCTTTCCATTCTGGCAGTGCTCCCCGTCCCCGCGTTCCTGATTGCCGCGGTCTTCTTCGATCTGAACGTGCTTGGGCTTACCTTCCACAGCGCGCATGTCGAGCTGCTGCAGCGGGTCAGCCTCGCGCTCACTGTGGGCGTTGCGTATTATGTTCCCACCCGCGTCGCTTTGCTGTTCTTGCGCAGGTGGGGACAAAAGCTTCCCGGCAAAGAGAAGACCATCCGCCTGTTTGCATTCCTGATGGAAGCGGCGGTGCTCCTGATTGCGGTCTACACCCTGCTGGAAGCGCTCCACCTGGCCCCCAGGCACGAACATTTTGCCGGCCGGTTGTTGATGACCCTGGCAATTTTTCTGGGTTGCTACGGCGCCGGAAAAATGGTGACCCTGTACCTGTCCCGGATGTCCCAGGAAGACCCCTCCTACGTACGATTCACGGAGCCCGCCGTGTTTATCGCGCGCGCCATCTTCAGCCTGCTGGCTGTGATGATCGTGCTGGAAAACCTGGGAGTGCGGCTGACCGCGGTCTGGACCACCCTGGGAGTCGGCAGCGTGGCAGTGGCCATGGCGTTGCAGGAAACGCTCAGCAATTTTTTTGCCGGCCTCTATCTGCTCGCCGACCGCCCCATCCGCGCTGGCGATTTTATTCAGTTCGACTCCGGTCAGCAGGGGTATGTCCTGCGTGTCGGCTGGCGGTCCACATCCATCCAGTCGTTGGCGAAGAACCTCGTGGTGGTTCCGAACTCCACGCTGGCCAAGGCCGTGATCACGAACTTTTCCCATCCGGAACGGCAGATGCTACTGTCGATCGAGGTAGGGGTGGCGTACGGCACGGATCCGCGTTGGGTGAGCCAGGTGTTGAAAGAAGTGATGGAAGAGGCGGTCCGCGATCGGGTGGCGGGGCTCGCCCTCGATGCCGATCCGCAGATACGGTTCATGCCTGGATTCGGGGATTCGTCCCTGAATTTCACCCTCATGGTCGAAATTCTCGATTTCGCGCAGCAGTTCCATGTCCAGACTGAACTGCGTATGAGGATCGTCGAACGCTTTCAAAAGGAAGGTATCGAATTCCCATTCCCCACCAGGACATTGGTCTTCGACAAGTCCACGACGGAAATTCTCGGGTTGAGGCCCCGTGATGGCGGGACCGGCTGACGGTCCGGCGCGTTTCGCCCGCTGGCGTCGGGCGCGGGTTCCGGCCCTCTTTCATTCCATCCGAGCGAAGGACCTTTGCCTTGTCTTTTTCGGTTTCGATACGGAGGTCCCGCGGATTTCTCCTTGAAAGCCCTGGCATCGCCTCACTTGTCGTTCACCACTCGGGCCGCGCGGCCATAGGAGCCAAGATTGAAGGCGTTCACGTAACCCAGGCTCTTCAACTTCTTCTTTGCCATGCCGCTGCGCATTCCGCTCTGGCAATGCAGCAGCAGCGCCTGGCTCTTGTCCTTCACCCGGCGCGGTAGTTTCGCTTCAATTTCATCCAGCGGCAGGTTGATGGCCTTGGGCAAATGCCCGGAGTTGAATTCCCCGGAGGTGCGCACGTCGATCACCAGCGCCCCGTTTTCCAAATGCGCCCGTGCGTCCTTCGCGGAAATCTGGCCGCGTTGCCTCAGCCAATAAAAGACGAGGATGAATCCCACCAGAATGCAAGCAGTTGTCCAATGCACGTTGTCCCTCCACGGCATGTTCCTACTGTAAGGTAGACCCCGGACTTCAGTCCGGGGACGAGAAGCTGCTGGAATACGCCTTCAGGCGCTGAGGTTCGAAGCCTTGAAGTTGTTCTGTCAAACGGTCTGACGCGCTCGCTTCCAATTGAGACGTCGGCCGCGTACCTCCGTGCCTGAAGGCGCGCCATGGATTCGAACTCGGTTCCCCGGTTAGTCCGTGGTCTATCCAGGACCTCGGCGATCGAGCACCTGAACAGCATGTTCCGGGCATAGCGAGTCGCGGAACAACCGCTCAACGTTTTCGCTCCACCAGATACAACGCCACCGCCTTCAACGGTTCCGCCGCTGCGCCAAATCCATCCAGCTCCGTAAACGCCGCATCGATCAATCCTCTCGCATCTTTCAGCGATCGCTCCACGCCGTAGACCGCCGGCCAGGTCGCCTTCACCGTCGCGGCGTCCTTGCCCGCCGTCTTGCCCAGATGCTCGGAGCTTTCCGTCACGTCCAGCACGTCATCGACGATTTGGAACGCCAGTCCCGCCCGTTGCCCGAAGACGCGCAGATGCTCGATCGCTTTCGCATCGCCGCCCGCGTAGATGCCTCCGGTCACAACACTCGCGGTAATCAGGGCGCCTGTCTTCGCCTTGTGAATCGCGGACACCAATTCTGCGGTCGGCGTCAGGTGTTCGCTTTCCAGGTCCATCACCTGCCCGCCGATCATGCCTTCCACCGTGCCGGTGGCGCGGGAGATTTCCCCCAGAATGGCCACCGTTGCCGCCGCCGGACAACGCAATCCCGCCAGCGTCTGGTACGCCTGCGTCTGCAGCGCGTCGCCGCACAAAATGGCAATCGCCTCGCCGAACGCCACATGGCACGTCGGCTTTCCCCTGCGCAAATCGTCGTTGTCGAGCGCCGGCAAATCGTCATGCACCAGCGAGTACGTGTGCAGCATTTCCAGCGCCGCCGCCAGGTCCTCAATCCCCTCCGGAAGTTCGCCGTCTGTCGAGAAGGTCCGCGCCGACTCCATGCACAGCACAGGCCGCAGCCGTTTGCCGCCCGCGAACGTGCTATGACGCATCGCCCGGTGAATGGACGACGGCATCGCATCGGGAGGGCGAAGCAGGCGCTCCAGGGCGCGGTCCGTCAACTCCGCGCCTTGGTGCAAAATCTTTTG
>JAJYVR010000159.1 GCA_021791935.1 Acidobacteriota bacterium | reverse complement strand
ATGACACGAATGCTGGCAATTGTTGAGCGAGAGATGCGGAAGTTTTTTCGGTCGCCGACCTTAATGATGGTGTCGATGGCGTTGCCGCTGGTACAGCTCGTCATCCTGGGCAACGCCATGGGCGGTAAGATTCAAGGGGCCAAGGTGGGTGTCGTCGATTACGACCATGGCTCCCAGGCGTTGAAGGTCCACGAAGCTTTCAACGATGTCGCTGCGAACATCCGCACCTTCACCGCGATCGAATACAGCGATGAGAAGAAGGCCCGCGAAGATGTGCGAACTGGAAAACTGGATGCCGCCGTGATCATCCCGGCGCAGTATTCACGACGCGCGTTGGCGGGGGATTCGCCGCAAATTGGCCTGGTCGTGGACAATACCGACCAGATTACGAGCAGCAGCATTGAATCGGAGATGCAATCGCTGGTCGACGCATTGAACGCGCCGGTGGTCCAACCCAAGGTAGTGCAGCAGATTGCGCTTGAGATCGTCGAGCTGTATCCCTATGTCGAATACATGAAGTACCTGCTTGCCGGCTCCATTTCGCTGGCCATGTATGTGGCCGTCATGATCGGCGGAGGCATGCTGTACATCGACGACAAGGCGCGAGGAGTGCATGAAGGGTACCTTGTCACTCCGATCACAAAGTTTGAATTGGTATTGGGCTTGAACCTGGCTGGAACTGTGAAGGCGGTGATGTCCGGCATCTCGCTGACAGTGATTGGATCGTTGCTGGCGGGCCTTGGATCCATCTTCCATCCGGTGACCGACCTATTGTTGCTATTGCTGATCGTTTCCACTTCCATCGCGTTCAATGGCATGATGTTTCTGATGATGGTGCGGGTTGAAGATCCGCTGGTGCCACGCGCTATGTTTGGAGTGCTGAATACACTCCTGTTCTTTCCCAGCGGCGCAATCTCGCCGGTCGCGGGATTTCCCAAATGGCTGCGCGCCATTGCCGTCGTCGATCCTTTTACCTATGCGGTTCACGGCTTCAAGGCAGTGCTGCTGAAAGACGGCGGCTTCGACGCAATATGGATGGACCTGGTGTTCTTGTTTGGATTTGGAATCGCAACCCTGCTCATTGCGACGCCGCTGTTCAAGCGCACGCTGTAGCTTCGCGCCGCTACTTCAGTTCGCGAAGCCAGCAAGAAATCATGGGAGCAGGGCCGGCACAATGGCACATCCTGCTTTGGCGAGAGCGGCCTCGATCGCCAGGCCAATTCGCAGTAGCTTGCGATCCTGTCTGCCCGGGGCCGCGAGCATAAGGCCCACCGGCGCTTCGCCGGGTACATGGCAAGGAATCGACAGCGCGCAGCCATCCAGAAAATTAAAAATACTCGGATTTCGAAGCATCGCCGCGTTCGCATCGAAATACGCGGCATCATCGGCTACCAACTCGGAGATGATGGGAGCAATCCGTGGCGCGGTCGGCAATAGCCAAACATCCGAATCGGCAAAGGTGCGCTCCGCTTCGGCAATAATTCTGCGGCGTGTCTTCATCAAGTCAGAATAGTCAGCCGGAGATATCTTTCTCCCACGCAGGATGCGCGCCAGAACGCGGGGATCGTACAACTCGCCATGCTGTTCGATGAGCTTCCGGTGCCAGTCATGCGATTCATAGGCGGGGATTCCACCGTTGGCATAACACGCCGGAATATCGGCAAGCGCGGAGAAGTGTGCCTCTTTCACATTGGCGCCGGCTTTGGACAGAATGGACAGCACCGCTTCAAAGCGACGCGCCACATCGGCATCCAACCCATCGAGCACATGTCCTTGAAGAACGCCGACGCGCAGGCCAACGGTATCGCAACTGACCAATGGCGTCAGGGGTTCGCCGGACAACACTGCATCCATTCGCGCACAACACGCGACGGTTGGAGCGATTGCGCCAACGGAATCCAGGCTGCGAGATAGCGGCAGCACACCCTGCAGTGGCGCGCGGCGCGCGGTCGGTTTAAACGCGGTGAGACCGCAGAGCGCTGCGGGAATGCGGAGGGAGCCGCCAGTATCGGTACCGATTGCCGCCGCTGCCATGCCGTCGGTGACAGAGATCGCCGCGCCAGAGGATGAGCCGCCAGGAATACGCCCGATTGCTCGGTCGAATGGATTGCGCGGTGTGCCATAGTGGGGATTGATACCCAAGCCGGAGAAGGCAAACTCGGTCATATTGGTTCGCCCGATCAGGACTGCCCCGGCCGCTCGCAGGCGCGCAATCGCTGCCGCATCTTTTTTCGCGGGCGGCGCATCTGCCAGAACAATCGATCCAGCTGGCGTCGGCTCTCCAGCGATATCGAAAAGATCTTTCACGGAGATTGGCAACCCGAGAAGCCCTCCCTGGCCGACGCCGGTTCGACGCTGTTGATCGATGGAGTCTGCCGCGTAGAGAGCGCAATCCGAATAGACTTTGGTGAACGTGCGGACGCCTTGGCCGGCAGGGTCGGCCGCAGCCGCCAAACTTTTCTCGACCAGTTCACGGCTGGTCGTTCGCCCGGTCTCCAGGGCTGCCAATTGGTCTGCGATCGGGACCATCTGTGGCATGTGTCCATCCTGAAAAAATCCGGGTGTAATTTTTGCCTCGGCATGCAGCTGCCGAATCGCTAGAAAAACGTCTCTACAATATCGATGACCTGGTAGGCGCAATCCAGCATCGGAAGGTAGCGCCATTTGTCGAAAGTCAGGCAAGGGTGGGAGATGTCGAGACCAATCATGTCGCCCGCTTGGACATCCTCGCCAGGAGAGATTTGCATAAAAGCGTGCTGGTCCATCATGCGGATGAGCTCCCAGTGACTGGGGCATGCGCGAGGTGCGGTCTGCCCGGGCCGGTAGTGCAGGCTGGGAGTCGGCAAACCCGCGTCGAAGGCTGCATCGCGTTTACCCAGGGTCAGAATCGCCTTATCCTTCTCTGGGATGGACTGCACATAGGCCCACAGTTGCAACGCCGGCAACAGACCGGAGCGCATTTTCTGCGCGATCGGATTTCTGGTTTGAATTTGCTTCTGGGCCTCTCGATAGACGCCAACATCATGCGTGAGATAACAGCCGGGCCGCAGGACGATTTCGACTGGACATCCAATATCCGCTGCGGAGAATACTTCCGCAACAACGTCATACCATGCTGAACCAGCACCGGAAAGGATCGCGGGCTTCCGGTCGAAATGATTTTCACTGGCCAGTTTTGCGGCAACCTCAACCGCTCGAACCAGAAATTCTCGTATCGCCGTTTCGTCTTGCAATACACCCTCGTACAGCTCGACACCGCACAGGGCAATGTGGTCGCGCCAGCGATGAATCTCGGCCAGTAACGCACCGAGTTCCTGCGGATTGCGGATGCCGGTCCGGCCGCCATCGACTCCCATCTCAATCAGGACGTTCAGTCGCTGCTTGTGTGCGGAAAAGAATTCCCCAAGCTGCTCTGCCAGTTGCATTGAATCGACGAGGCAATAGAATTCAAATTTCTGGTCTCGCAATAGTCGCGAGACAATTTCCATATTCTGCTTTCCGACAAGTTGATTGGCCAGCAAAACTCGGCGGACACCATGTTCATAGGCCACTCGCGTTTGATGCGCAGTCGCCAGCGTGATACCCCAGGCCCTAGTCTGCAACTGGCGCGCGAAAAGCTTGGGCGCCATGGTGGTTTTTCCGTGCGGAGCAAGTTTGACGCCGTATGCCTGAATGAATTGCTGCATCCACGCCAGGTTATGCGCCAATTCTTCTTCGTATAACACTGCCGTGGGCAGGCTCAGATCTTGGTGGAGCAGATTCCAGCGCCGATCGACGATTTGCGGCACCGACAGCGAACTGTCCATCGCGCCCAGGCCTTTATTCAAAGGGCCAACGATTATTTCTGACATATTCATCTCGACCTTCTCTGCGTGACCAGCTTGACGTTTCGCGATGCGATTCCCTGTCTGAAACTCAAATGATATAAGCTTTGGAGATTGCCGATGAAGAGCGCGATGGGCGGATGGGTATCCGCACCTCGACGGGCGGGAGCAGAATTGCCGAAGTGCGCTACCTTAATTCGGAACGTCGAAGTTGCCGATGGCAGCGGAAGATCGCCCGAGATTGCAGATGTTGCGATCGACAGGGGGCGCATCCTTGCAATTGGCAGTCTGCACAACTACCAGGCAGGAAACATTTTGGATGGCGAAGGAAAAGTGCTGGCGCCTGGGTTCATCGACGCGCACACCCACGACGATACCAGCGTCATTCGCGCCCCGCAGATGTTGCCGAAGTTGTCGCAAGGCGTGACCACGGTGGTGGTTGGCAATTGCGGCATCAGCGCATCGCCGGTGCAACTACGGGGCGAACCGCCCGATCCGATGAACCTGCTAGGCGATACGGAAGCCTTCCGCTACCCGACCTTTGCCGCATATGTGCGAGCCGTTGCTGTCGCGCAGCCTGCCGTAAATGTGGCCGCCCTGGTAGGCCACACTGCGCTTCGCAACAACCACATGGATCGGCTCGACCGCACCGCGACAAGCGCGGAGATCGAAGGGATGCGCGCCCAGTTGCAGGAAGCGCTCGATCACGGAGCGACCGGATTGAGCACCGGACTGGCATATCTTTCCGCATACTCTGCCTCGACGGAAGAAGTGATGGCGCTGGCCGATTTGTTGGCTTCCGCAGGCGCAATCTACGCAACACATCTGCGCAGCGAAACGGAGACAATTCTGCAAGCAATGGATGAGGCGGTTCGGATCGGCAAGCACGCTGCAGTTCCCGTAGTGATTTCGCATTTGAAATGCGCCGGGATTGTCAACTGGGGGCGAAGCGCGGAAGTGCTTAGATGGATCGACGATGCGCGAAAGGACCAGGCCATCGGCTGCGATTGCTATCCCTATGCGGCCGGGTCGAGCACACTCGATCTGCGGCAGGTGGACGAGCGAGTCAAGATCCAGATCACTTGGTCGACTGCACATCCGGAGATGGCCGGACAAACGCTGGCGCAAATTGCCGAAGCCTGGGGCGTGCAACAGATCGAGGCCGCACGGCGCTTGCAGCCGGCGGGCGCAATCTACCACAGCATTGCGGAACAGGACATGCAAGCCATTCTGCGGCATCCCGCCACGATGATAGGCTCCGACGGCCTGCCCAACGATCCCCTTCCCCATCCGAGACTTTGGGGAACATTTCCGCGCGTGCTTGGCCGCTATTGCCGGGAGCAGGGCTTGTTCCCACTCGGCGAGGCTGTTCGAAAGATGACTTCGTTGCCCGCGCAACGATTCGGTTTGGCAGATCGCGGCTGGATTCGTGAGGGCCACTATGCCGACTTGGTCTTGTTCGATCCGGCAACCGTGCGTGATGTTGCTACGTTTGAAGACCCAGTGCGCTCCTCAATCGGAATCGAGGCGGTATGGGTGAATGGCACGCTCTCCTATCGAGAGCAAACTCCCACAGGCGAACGGGCAGGACGTTTTTTGCCGCGGCGGCCCACTATGAGTACGCGATAAGCTACATTCAAATCATTGTGTATGTAACTTTACGGAGGACACACTTCAAATGAAGCGCTTTGGCGTAGAGGGCGGCAAGGGAATCGGCGGTCAGCATCTGCCATTCGCGCGGGCCGTTGAGGCGGATGGATGGCTGTATGTTTCCGGGCAAGTGCCGATGGTAAATGGCACCCTGGTAGAAGGCAACATTGATCGGCAGAGCCGTCAGGCCATCGAGAATCTATTCGCGATTTTGACTGAAGCTGGCTACACCGCGGCGGATGTGGTGCGCTGTGGAGTGTGGCTCGACGATGCGCGCGACTTTGCTGCGTTCAACCGAATCTTTCGAGAATATTTCGGCGAGAACCCCCCGGCCCGCTCCTGCGTCGCCTCCAGCATGATGGTCGACTGCAAGGTGGAGATCGATTGCGTCGCATATAAAGCGCCGGTGAAGTGATGCAGCACGGCAACGGCAGGCTGCCGTTGTACAGCAGTGATTTCCTATAAAAACACACCGTCATGCATACCTTTTTTGTCCCTAGCCACGGAACATTTCTTTTGCTTTCCGCGCTGTGTTCCGTCGTGGTGCTGATCGTCCTGATCGCGCGCTACAAAGCGAACCCCTTTATTGCGTTGATGTCGGTTTCGATCGCTTTAGCGATGGTGACCGGCATGCCGATGCAGTCCATCGTTGAGTCGTTCGAGGCGGGTGTCGGCGGCACTCTGGGTCATATCGCCGTGGTCATCGGGCTGGGGACAATGCTCGGCAAAATGATGGCAGAGTCCGGTGGCGCGGACCAGATCGCGCATACCTTGATCCGATTCTTCGGAGAAAAGCGCGTACATTGGGCCATGGTCGTCATCGGCTTCGTCGTCGGCCTGCCGGTCTTCTTTGAGGTTGGCTTTGTTCTTCTCATTCCGATCGCGTTTACCGTCGCCAAACGAACGCGCACCTCGCTGGTGATGGTCGGGCTCCCCATGGTGGCGGGGCTTTCGGTCGTGCATGGACTCGTTCCCCCGCATCCAGCCGCATTGTTGGCGGTTGCCGCCTACCATGCCGATGTTGGCAAGACGGTTTTTTATGCGTTGATCGTTGGAATTCCGACGGCCATTCTCGCAGGGCCGCTCTACGCGAAATTGATTTCGCCGCACATTCACCTTGCGCCGGACAATCCCATCGCCGCAGAGTTTCTCGACCGCGATCCACATAGCAAACTGCCTAGCTTCACTTTGACCATGGCGACGGTCTTGTTGCCCGTCATTTTGATGATGATCGGCAGTTGGGCCAATAAGTTCGCCGCTCAAGGGAGCCTGGCGAATCAAATTCTCCATTTGATTGGAGGCGCCGACATCGCGCTGTTGATCGGCGTTTTGATCAGCTTCATCACGCTGGGAAGCATGCGCGGATTCAGTCGCGACACCATCCTGAAATTCACCAATGAATGTTTGGCGCCCACGGCAACCATTACGTTGTTGGTGGGTGCGGGCGGCGGATTTGGCCGGATCCTGCAGGACAGCGGCACCGCTGCGGCCATCGTGGATGTAGCGCTGCGAGCGCATATTCCGCTGCTGCTGCTGGCATGGCTGGTCGCCGCGGCCGTTCGCGTTGCCACTGGGTCGGCCACGGTAGCGATGACCACTGCGGCAGGAATTATTGCGCCAATTGCGCTGCACGCGCATGGTGTTCAGCCGGAATTGCTGGCCATTGCGACCGGCGCCGGATCGCTTGTGTTTTCGCACGTAAATGATGGCGGCTTTTGGATGGTGAAAGAATATTTCAATATGACCGTGGCCGACACCTTCAAAACATGGACCGTCTGCGAAACGATCATTTCCACTGTGGCGCTGTTTTTGACGCTGGCCCTGGCTCGAGTTGTTTAGTCTTTGCTGTGGCAAATCGGCGCGAACCGCCTCATAGGTAAGATCCGGCGCGCACCATCGCTACTTTATCCGGAGAGAAACAAACCTCCGGCCTTCGTACAGACGATAGCTGCCGGCGTGAGCGCCTGCGACAATCTCCAGCGGCCGCGGATGGAGCATGGTCGCATCCGTTTTGGTTGCGACCTGCAAAACATCGTGCGCCCCAAGGTCCATCGCCACAAAGGCGTCCTTCGCAATAAAGCCGAATCCGTACGCCCCCGCAGGCACAGTCTCTCCGTTCACCGTCAATGCGGTTTCGCTGAGCAGGTAACCTTGATATTTCTGCTAAATCCCAGTTGCATATCCGGAGTTGTCTACCAGTCCAGCCAGCACAATCGCGCCGTCCGCCAGCCGCGCCAATGCCTGGCGCACCAGGCGCAGTTGCGCGCTTCGTACCGAGCCTTGCGAAAACAGCAATTCCTTTTGATAGCCCGCGACCGCCTGGTCGGCGACGTCTTGCGCGTCATCAA
>JAJYVR010000003.1 GCA_021791935.1 Acidobacteriota bacterium | reverse complement strand
GCAGTCGAGCGGATGATTGGCCAGCACCAGCTCCAGCATGGCCTTGCGCGCCTGATGGATCTCGTCCGTATCGGTGGCGACGATCATGCCCTCGGTCACCTGAGTGGTGCAGGCGGTTTGCAGCTTTGGCATTTTTTCAATGCGCACCAGGCACATCCGGCACGCGGCCTGCAACGACAGGCCAGGGTAATAACAGAAGGCAGGAATTTCGATGCCGACTTTGCGGCAAGCCTCCAGCAGCAGCGTTCCCGCGGGAGCCGTGATTGTTTTGCCGTCGACCGTGAGGGTTACATCAGCCATACTTTTGAACTTTCCTGGATATCGCAACTTCAGGCGGAGAAAGGAATTTCTACCACTTCCGCCGTAGAGGTCGGTTCGGGAACGATTTCGCCGTGCTCCCGCATGACCTGAATGTGAGCTTCAATGCCTTCGCGAATCAGCTTTTTGGTATCGTCAAGCGTCTTTCCGACGACGCCCAGCCCGGGCAGATCGGGCACGTAGGCGCCGTAGCCCGTAGTCGACTTCTCGTAGATCACCGTGTATTTGCTCATTTCAAAACCTTGACCGCATGTGTGGAGGTTTTACCGAGGGCCTCCGTAAGCCCGTGCTCGAAATCCAGCGTAAGATCGTCATATCCCGTGCGCGCGTGTGTTATCTCATGGAGCAGTGTTCCAGCGAACGCCTCAAGAGATCTAAGCTCTGACCGCTTGATAATAATTCGCCGATTACCAGGTTCCCACAACCCTGCCGCATCGTAGTGTGAACCAAAATCTGGTCGCATTGTTTCCGAGACCAGGATCTCTTTGACTTCGCGGGGCAGACCGCCGACGAGATTAGCGATCTTTTCACGCATGTCTAAGATATCGCGTTCAGCAGCGGACAATTTGCCTGGCGGAACGAATTTGAATTCAAAACTCTCGGCAAACTCCTGTTTGTATACGTCCAGGTTGCGGACTGGATTGCCGTGGATATCTTTTATGCCACGCAGCCGCTCCTTTATGCTTTCAGGGACTGTGACGACCTTGTAGCCGTCATTCAAAGCGTGATCGACAGCAGAGGAAGCAGAAGTCCTCTGTTCTGCCGTTACAAAGACAACTTTCTCAGACGCGTTGAGGATTTGGCATGCGTGAATGGCAACATCGATCCACTTCACCTCATCCCGGCTGGTGCCCTGTTCCATGCGCTTTAGATCATCCGCAAGAGTTGAAGCAACGTCTCGAGAATCCGAGTCCAAAAGCATCGCCTTAACGCGATCCGCATAGGCCGTCCGACCTACATTCGTTCTCTCTCTGTTCAGCGCGCGATTCATAGCAGCCGTGAGCGATGTGATGTTATAGGAAAATGCGAACTCCTCTTCTTCAGCAATCAGCAAGCCTTTGACATAAATACGCGCCTTACCGTTTGTGTTCCTCCGCAAGATTTGCCCATAGCTTGTGTTATCAAGGACTGTTTCGCCAGAAAATTTGAGGAAAAACCTCTTAGCTTCGGCAATATCGACATCTTCAATCTTTTGGAGAGAAAAATCTGTGCCGATCAGCTTGGCATCGGTAGATGGAGAAATGACAGCATGCAGAGTGGTAATGTCGGAGAACCCGTGCTTAGCCGTCGCCTCTAACGTGATGTCGCCGTGCTTCGAACTAACCGCTACAACAACCCCGCGACGATGCAATGTCGCTAAGGCGTCCTTTAGCCCGACCCCAAACTTACCGATCACCTTGGCGGGATTGCGCAGCTTTTCTTTGTTCTCGTTCTGAGTCAGATGTTCATATCTCAAGCCACGGCCAAAATCTCGGACGTGCCAGACTCCCTTCGAGTCCTTTGTGATTTTTACCTCCGCTGTGTCTGTCAACGCTTGTTCGTCGAAAGCGTTTGCAATTATCTCGCGGATGGCGTGGCGAGTCTCCCAGCCTTCCAATATCTTCTCAATGTTGAGGTCGAACTTGCGAATGGCAATGTCCGGCATAACGTCTTTATGTCTCAGGTTTAGAATTTTCATACACCGACCAACTCGCCGACAGGACGCTTCGCATACGGGCAGGGTTTGCCGTTTAAATGGTCTTCAAATTCCTGTCGAAACTTTTTGATGAATGCAATGGTCGGCATGGCCGCGGCATCGCCGAGTGGACAAAAGGTCCGACCCAGCATGTTCTCCGCCAGATACCGAATATTGTCGATGTCTTTGGCCTCGCCGCCCCCGGCATGAAAACGGGTCAGCGTCTTCTTTAGCCAGTCCGTGCCTTCGCGGCAAGGGATGCACCAGCCGCAGCTTTCATGCTGGTAGAACTGAATGGTGCGCAGCGCAAACTCCACCATGCAGACGGTCTCATCCAGCACCACCACGCCGCCGGAGCCTAACATGCTGCCCGCCTTGCCCACCTGATCGAAATCCATGCCAATGTCGATTTCGCTCGGCAACAGGACCGGCGTCGACGAGCCGCCAGGCACGACGGCCTTCAACTCGCGCCCCCCGCGAATCCCTCCGGCCACTTCATAGATCATCTTCTTCAGGTTGTAGCCCATCGGCAGTTCGTACACGCCGGGGCGCTCGGCATGGCCGCTGATGCAGAACAACCGCGTGCCGCCGTTGCGGTTCGATCCGATTTTGGCATACGCTTCCCCGCCCATATTCAGGATGTGCGACACGGATGCAATGGTCTCCGCATTGTTGATCACCGTCGGTCCGCCATACAGCCCAACCACGGCAGGGAAGGGCGGCCGGATGCGCGGAATGCCGCGCTTGCCTTCCAGCGACTCCATCAGCGCCGACTCCTCGCCGACTTCATACGCGCCCGCGCCGGTCTGCGAAATGATCTCAAAGTCGAAGCTGGAGCCAAAGATCCCTTTGCCCAGAAAGCCCTTGGCATAGGCGTCGGCAATCGCCTTTTCCATGATGGTAAGCAGGTAGCGATACTCGCCGCGCAGATAGATGAAGCCCGTCTTCGCGCCCACGGCAAGACCGGCAATGATGCAGCCTTCAATCACCGCATGGGGATCGTGCAGAAAGATCAGGTGGTCCTTGCAGGTGCCGGGCTCGCTTTCATCGCCATTTACCAGAACGTACTTTGGCTTCTCCGACTGCTTGGGAACGAACGACCACTTCATGCCTGTCGGAAAGCCCGCGCCGCCGCGGCCGCGCAGGTTGGAAGCTTTCATTTCGGCGACGATCCACTCCGGCCCCTTCTCGATGGCCTGGCGCACCGCTGTGTATCCGTCCAGTTCGAGATAGCGGTCAATATTGGTTGCGCCTTGACCAAATCGGCGGCTGACGATCTTCACTTCATCGGGATGGGAAACGAGTCTGGGCATTTTTATTGACCGCCCTTGCTGCGATATTCATCCAGCAGCGCGTCCATGGATTCGGGCGTCAGTTCCTCATGAAAGTCGTAGTTCACCTGGACCGCGGGCGCCCAGCTACAGGCCCCGATACATTCGACTTCTTCCAGAGAAAAAAGTCCGTCTGGCGTGGTCTCTTTGTGGCCAATGCCGAGACGGTCCTTGCAATGTGCAAGGATTTCCTGGCCGCCGCGCAACATGCAACTGATGTTGGTGCAGACCTGCACGTTGTACTTGCCAACCGGCTTGGTGCGCAGCATGGAGTAATACGTCAGCACATTGCGGACATCCAGCACGGTGATGTCGAGCCTCTGGGCGATCTCTGCGATGGCTGCATCCGACACGTATCCGATTTCGTCCTGCGCATAGAGCAGCATGGGAATCAGCGCGGAGCGACGTCGCGGATACAACGTCACCAGCTTGTCGAATCGAGCGGCAAGTTCCGGAGAAAAAATCGTGCTGCCGGGCTTGGGATTTTCGGCGATGCTTGTCAGACTCATGCTTGTACCTTGCGCAGCAAATACTCGACAGCCGCTTCCACTTCCAGCGAATCGTCCACGCCTTCCAAGCGAACCAGGCCGTCTTCGGTAAAGGAAAATGTTGCGTATTCGTCGCCCATTTCGCCGTTTTCCGGACGAAACTCAATGGCGCCGACGCCAGATGCGTTCGGCCCGACAAGACTCAGCTTGCCGATGGGGCCGAGCACATCCAGTCGAGCACTGGAGCTGGAATGGAGGCGCAACGAATGGCCGGGCGCGGCAATCGAATGCATGGCCACGTGCGATCGAAGCAGGGAAGCGAACGAGATCCACAATTCTGCGGTCAACTGCGGCGGCGCGGGCGATTCCACGGGTGCCTCAGCGGTCGCGCTCATCGGTCAATCTCCCCAAGGACGATGTCGATGGAGCCGACTGCGGCGACTACGTCGGCGATGAGCCTGCCCACGCACATTTTCTCGATGGCCTGCAGGGTGGCGAAGGTTGGGTTGCGCATGTGGACGCGATACGGTTTCGCGGTGCCGTCGCTGACGACGTAATAGCCCATTTCGCCGCGCGAGGATTCAATGGCCTGGTAGACCTCGCCGGCGGGAACGCCAAAGCCTTCGGTAACGATTTTGAAGTGATGGATCAAGGCCTCCATCTGTGTCTTCATCGCTTCCCGGTCCGGCAGGACGATCTTGGGCGCGTCGGCCTTGATCGGCCCCTGCGGCAGGCCGTCAAGCGCCTGGGTCGCAATCTTGACGGACTCGCGCATTTCCTGCACGCGCAATACGTAGCGGGCCCACACGTCGCAATCGGTCGAAACTGGCACCTTGAACTGAAATTTCTCGTAGCCGGAATACGGCATGTCGCGCCGCAGGTCCCAATCGACACCGCTGGCGCGCAGAGGCGGCCCGGTCACTCCCAGGGAGATGGCATCTTCGCGACTCAGCAGGCCCACTCCCTTGGTGCGATCGATGAAAATTCGATTTCCGGTGAGCAGGTCCTCGTATTCGTCGATTTTTTCCGGAAGCGTTTTCAGGAAGGCGCGAGTCCGGTCGTAAAAATCCAGCGGCGGTTCCAGCGCCACTCCGCCAATGCGAAAGTAGGATGTCATCATGCGCTGCCCCGCAAGGTCGTCGAACAAACGCAAAATCTGCTCGCGTTCGCGGAAGCAATACAGGAACACGGTCAGCGCGCCAATGTCCATGGCGTGCGTGCCCAGCCAGACCAGATGGGAATTCAGCCGTGTCAGCTCGCTCAACAGGACCCGCAGCCATTGCGCGCGCTCCGGGATTTCCAGTTGCAGCAGCTTTTCCACCGCCAGGCAGTAACAGAGATTGTTATGCATGGGGCTGATGTAATCGATGCGATCGGTCAGCGGCACCACCTGCTGGTAGAACTTCGCCTCGCACGTCTTTTCGATCCCGGTATGCAGAAAACCGATGTCCGGAGCGACACGGACCACCACTTCACCGTCAATTTCCAGCACCAGGCGCAGGACCCCGTGCGTGGACGGATGCTGCGGCCCCATATTCAAAATCATGGTGCGATCTTCGCTGGAGTCGACGACAGTGGGAGCGGTCAGCAGGTTTCCCATCAGCGATACCCTTCCACCGGAAAGTCCTTGCGCAGCGGATTGCCGCGATAGTCTTCCGGCATCAGCAAGCGCCGCAGGTTAGGGTGGCCACCGAAGCGGACGCCGAACAGATCGAAGACTTCGCGCTCGTAAAAATTCGCGGCAGGCCACACGCCGGTAATGCTGTCGACCGCAGGATCGCCTTCCTCCACAAAAACAGCGAACCGGATGCGCTGGTGCAGCGAGTGCGAAAGAATGTGATAGGAAATCTGAAAGCGGGGTTGGTTCGGATACCAGTCGACACAGGTGACATCGACGAGAAAGTTGTACCCCGCAGCCTGCACTGTCCGGCATGCCGCGACGATCGACTCGCGGGCGATGGTTAGGGTCAATTCTGTACGGTCGTACTTCGCGTTCTGGATAGCATCGGGCAAATGTTGTGTCAGGGCTGCAATGGCCCGGTGGTCCGCATGGGCCGCGAGGACAGCATCCTTGTTTTCGCCGGTGTCAGTCACCAATCCCATGCCTTAGAGGTCTGCCTGGTCTTTGGACCATTCGAGAATGCCCTTTTTCCAGATGTAGAAGTAGCCCACCAGGACGAAGCCGATGTATACCAGCATTTCCCAGAAGCCGAAGAAACGGGAGCCGGTGATGGCCGGCAGCTTGCGATAGATGACGGCCCAGGGAAACATGAAGACAGCTTCCACATCGAACAGGATAAAAAGCATCGCGACCATATAGAAGCGAACGGAAAAACGTCCGCGCGCATCGCCCTGCGGCACCATGCCGCACTCGTAGGTCGATAACTTCACTTTTCCAGGCCGGTGGCGTCCGATCAACCAGGAAGCCAGAACGATGAAGCTGGACAGGCCGACCGCAGCCAGAATCTGGAGCAGCAGCGGCACGTAATTCCAGAAGTAATTGGGAGTTTGCATGAGGGACGCAGTCCAGGCGCACAACAATCCTCCGTCGCCGCCTATAGCTCGACTTTAAGGTTGAATCGCAGCACTGTCAAGCCGCCGCAGGCTCGCGAGGATCGTGGACTTTCGTGAAATGAATGCTGGATGCCGCTGGTCTGCGGCGCAAGCGAAGGGCCGGGATGTAAGGACATCTGTGCCTGTCGATAGCGTAGCGCGCAAATTACTCCATGCATCCATCTGTCGCGCTGCGAGAAAACTTTGGTAACCACGCAGAGTTCCGTTTCGGAGCGCTGTTCCAATTTGACCCAAGCAGCGCGCGGTTCCACGGTTTTTCCTCCTTGGCCACCGTTGCAAACGTCAATATCAGGGGAGAGAGGTTTCCCCATGACGACTCACCCCAGCCTCGAAGCGAACCCGAAGGCCAACCGAAATTGCATCCCGGAGCCGGATCGTACGGCTGAAGCGGCAACCGCAGCGGGCCGCGACGAGGAGCAGCTTTTTCAGTCCGTATCCAGCGTGCGCGATCTTGCGCCCGTCGCCTATATTCCCAGTGCGCTTGCAGGAAACCCGAAGTCCCACAACCTGCGCAGAATTCTCACTCGGGAACAGGGACGGGCCCTGGAACTGATCGGGCACGCCGTGGACTATTTGAACGATTGCTATCTGTATGAGGGCGACGACAACGAACCAATCAACATTGGCGGGCCTTCCACCCAGGCGATGCAGATCCTGGTCGCAGCCCGCTCGAAGGTTCTGCAGTCTGCGTCGGTCCGGGAGCCGAGGAGGTTGCGCCTCTGGGACCGTCTGTTTCATCGCAATTCCGAGCGTAAACTTGCCCTTGAATCTCATCGGAGAGACGATCGGACCTCGCAATCGAAGTCCGTGGCCGTGCTACCCTTGTCCTCATCCAGGTGATCGAACCCGGAAATGCAAGGCGCTGCCTGCCAAATGAAACTTTTTATCCATATAAAGATCGCGATCCAATGAATCTCACAATCAATGGGCGTGATCGTGAATTTCCGGAGTTGGACTCGGACCCCAAGCTCCACCGCCTCCTCGAATTGCTTCAACTGAAGCCCGACCGCGTTGCCATCGAACGCAACGGCGACATTGTTCCGCGTGCCAGTTGGGCCGGGGTTGTGCTTGCGAACGGCGACAAATTGGAAGTTGTCCAATTTGTCGGCGGCGGCCTCGATGAAGGCGGTCGAAAAAAACGATAAAAAAACCTGCGAAAGTAGTTGACTCAATTGTTGAGCGCGCATCTAATTCGGCGGAGTAAAGATTTTACACACGGGGGCAATTATGAAAGTCCTGCCTAGTTTCACCCATCGAGCTTTGCCGGTTCTCGTCGCTCTTCTTATCTCCGCGCTTGCAACAGGAACTCTAGCTGCACAGAATCCGGCTCCCGAACCCGGAACAGGTTGGTCACCGCAGGAAACTCAGCGCATTGTCGAGGAAGTACAGACGAAGCTGGGCGGCCTCGCCTACTACAGCGTCTTCGATTGGATCACCTTCGACCTGCACGATAAGTCCGTTATCCTGCACGGATACGCAGGGCTGCCTACGCTGAAAACCAGCGCCGGCAATGCCGTTAAGGGGATTCACGGAGTCGAGTCGGTCAAAAACGACATCGAAGTTCTGCCCACATCCATGATCGACGACCACATCCGCGTACAGGTTTACAACCGAATTTATACCCAACCCGTCCTGCGGAAATACAACGCCTACCAAGGCGGCGTGTGGCAAGCCACCCGGCCGCAACCGAGTGTCGCCCGGATGGCTGGCGGTATTCTCTACGATCCGCCCATAGGCTTCAACGCCATCCATATTATTGTGAAAAATAGCAACGTCATGCTGTTTGGCGTTGTCGATAGCCAGAGTGATAAGTCCATCGCAGGCCTGCAGGCCAAGTCCGTACCCGGCGTGTTCAGCGTCGACAACTTCCTGATTGTCCCGAAAGCTGCACCCAAGGCGGCGAAAAAGAAGTAGTAGTTCGTGTTGTGAGGCACCGACGAACATCCCCGGTGCCTCAGGCTTGTCCGATGATATCGTTCCGGTTTCCAATAAAAACAGTTGACAGGATGTAAGTGTTCCTTTACTTTACGAATGTAAAGGAGACTTTACTCGTGAATGAATCGTGCAGGCTCTATCGCAAGGATTCCCTGGTCGCGCTTGGACTTTATGCAGTTGTTTTGATGCTTTCCATCGGTGCGAACTCCAGGTTTCATCTCGGCTGGTGGCGCATTCCGGTTGCGCTTGCGCCGGTTCTGCCATGCCTGCTTGTGGTGCGCGCCATGCTCGCATTTTTCAGCCGGTGCGATGAATTGTAGATTCGCATCCATCTGCAATCGTTGGCCTGCGTATTTGCCGGTACCGCGGTCCGGACATTGACCTACGGATTTCTGCAGAATGTGGGGTTCCCCGATATCGACAGGGTTTGGGTGTGGCCCATTATGGGCTCTCTATGGATGGTTGGGCAATTGATTGCCAAGAGAAAATACCGGTGAAAAATAAGGTGAAGGAGTTGCGGGAACAGCGAGGGCTTTCTCAAGCCGAATTCGGCCAGAAGATCGGCGTTTCACGCCAGACGGTTTATGCCATTGAGATTGGCAAGTATGACCCCAGCTTGCCGCTGGCATTCCAGATCGCGAAACATTTTGGCCGCCGCATTGAGGACATCTTCGACCCGAAGTCGTAGGGCTCGACGTCCCAGGCGGGCCGGGACTACTGCGCCAGCAGCAACAGGCCGAACAGGAACAGCCACAGCGCGCCCATCACATGCCAGTACCAGGCGGCCATATCGACGACGATTTGGCGGATTTCCATGCGACGGGAAGACCCTAAAGCAACCAGCGCAACACCTAGAGCCGCGACCCCAAGCAACAGGTGCAGCGTATGGGCGCCGGTGACCAGATAGAAAAAGTGGCTGTTGGGATTGGACGCCACGAAGACGCCTTCGCCATAGAGTTGGCGCCATGCGACAAGCTGGCCGGCAATAAACAGACATCCCAGGACGAGCGTCGCCACCAGCCAGGGAAACGCGCGCCTCGAGGTGGGACGGCCCAGGCCGAGCCATTCCTCCATCACGTCCAGCTCGCGGAACACGCTGCGGCGCGCAATTTCCATGGTCAAGCCACTCAACAGCAAGGTCGCAGTATTGATCCAGAGGATCGGAGGCACAGTCAGCGGCTTCCAATCGAGAAGATAAGGGTCGTCGATGCGGACATGGCCGGTATGTTGTTGCGTGTAGAAGGCCAGAATCAGGCTGACGAAGAACGTCAAATCGCCGGCCAGTGCAAAGCCCAAACCCATGCGGCAACGGGTCAGCAGCTCCCGCGGGCCACGGCGAGGTTGACCGCGTCCCCAATTTTCATCGCCGCCGCCGCCACCCGTAGGCCGTCGAGGAACGGGCGGACGTCCGCCGCTGCCTGGATCTTTGCGTTCAACGTCGATCGGAGATTGAGTAATCGTAGCGGGCATAGGGCCACATTCCCGAATACTTGAAGTTTACTCTTGATTCGATGCGGCGATCGCAGGAAATGTTCAGCGGACGAAACAAAGGCAATGCCGATAGCACAGCATTCTCCAGACCGACTGCCGGGCGAGCGTATTGCGGGCATGGATGCTGGCGCTGGCCTCGCTATCCTTCACGGTCCGATGCGGTCATCTGGATTGGCGGATTGGGTCACGCTGCGCTGAAGATTTACCTTCGCCGCTTTCTGGCAACGCATCTCGGACCATCTGGGCAAAATATCGATGCACGCGCCGGTCTGGATTTCGCTCCAAATCGTCCGGACTGTCGCTCTCCGATGAGGAATCAGAGTGGGACAGCTCCGGATGAAACGTCGCCGCCAGAATATTTTTTTGGCGCACCAGAACTGGAGAGCCATCGCGCGTGGCCAACACTTCCACTCCGCTGCCGAGCTCGATCAGCCGCGGGGCGCGAATGAAAACCATCTCCAGCGGTCCGCCGGGCAGGGAAGTGGCTCCGGTAACAATTTGGCTATCGATCTGCCGTCCGTAGGCATTGCGCTCCACGGTCGCGTCCAATGCGCCCAAACTCTGCTGCTCTGGATGCGTGACCCGTTTCGCCAGCAGGATGCATCCGGCACAGGTGCCAAAGGTGGGGCGGGTGCGAGCAAACTCTTCGAGCGGAGCAAACAGTCCCTCCCGCTCCAGCAATTTCAGAAACGTTGTGGACTCGCCGCCGGGAATGATGAGGCCATCGACCTGTTCCAATTCGGCAGCGGTGCGCACCATTTTCGGCTGCGCGTTCACCTGTTCCAGGGCGCGCGCGTGCGATTCGTAATCGCCCTGCAGGGCCAGCACGCCGATAGTAGGGATTGGCTGCATGCGCGAGCTTCCAGAGATTTTCGTTGTCTACAACAGGTCGAATCTGAACGGCCAGTTCACCAGCCGCGCGTTTGCATCATGGTGGCGGCATCCATCCCAGCTATCGCCAGGCCCTTCATCGCGCCCGTGCATTCTGCGCTGGTTTCGGCCAGTACTTTGGGGTCGTCGAAGAACGTGGTGGCACGGACAATCGCGCGAGCGCGGCTGGTCGCTTCCTCAATGGAGGCGAGGTGGGTCGAGTCGCTCATAAAAATTCCCGAGCCGACAAAAACGGCCTCCGCGCCGAGTTGCCGCACCAGCGCAGCATCGGCAGGGGTGGCGATGCCGCCGGCGGAAAAGTTCGGCACCGGAAGCTTGCCGGCTTTCGCGACCATGCGGATGAGTTCATACGGCGCGCGGTGATCCTTCGCCGCTGCGAACAATTCTTCCTCGCTCATCACGGTCAACTGGCGCATGTCTTTCACAATCTGCCGCAGATGTTTCACAGCGTGGACCACATCGCCGGTGCCCGCTTCGCCCTTGGTGCGTATCATGGCGGCGCCTTCGGCAATGCGACGCAGCGCCTCGCCCAGGTCGCGCGCGCCGCAGACGAATGGAGTTTTGAAGGCGTGCTTGTTCACGTGATGCAGTTCGTCGGCTGGCGTCAGGACCTCCGACTCATCGATGAAATCGACGCCCAGTTCCTGCAGCACCTGGGCTTCGGCAAAATGTCCAATGCGGCATTTCGCCATCACAGGAATGGAAACTGTGGCCATGATTTCCTTGATGATCGCCGGGGAAGCCATGCGGGCCACGCCGCCCTCGGCGCGAATCTGCGCCGGCACGCGCTCCAACGCCATCACGGCCACTGCGCCGGCCTTCTCGGCAATCTCCGCCTGCTCGGCGTTGATGACGTCCATGATGACGCCGCCCTTCAGCATCTCCGCCAGGCCGACCTTCAGGCGCAGCCCGTGACCGGATTCAGGATTCGCGTTGCCATTGTTCTGGTGATTTGCCATGGGACTGCTCCTCGCCACGCAAAACTATCGTGGAAATATAAGTTTATCAGCTTCGCCGGTTATCGATTTGCGGCGTTGAAGGTCAACCGCTGTTTATATTTCTCAAACAATTCGGCGGAGTTGACGGCGATAAAAACGCCCTTGGCGCGGGCCAGCACCGTTCCATCCAGGGCGCGAATTTCGCCGGTATGAAAGTGCTTCCGTCCCTCTTCCTTGACGGACCAGCCGACAGCGCGAAGCCTGGTCGCGAGCGGGACCGGCCGTAGATAATCGATCGACATGTGCCGGGTGAGCGCGACAATCCCTTTGCGCCGATTCACTTTCCCCATGGCTTCGTCCAGGATGGTCGCGATGATCCCGCCGTGGACATGGCCAGGCGGACCCTCAAAGCGCCGCGGAACGCGAAATTCGCTCATCACACCGCCATTGTCCGGCGTTTCATTGAAGCGCAGGCGCAGTCCGGTGCGATTTTCCGGGGAACAGCCAAAGCAGTGATGGACCAGTCCGGGGATCGGCCCATCGAGTGTATGGCCGGAACTCGCAGCCGTCTTTTGCTTCATTGCGCGGGTCGAGGTCATCAATCAGTTTCCATTTTCTTCGGGTCGGTCTCCGTTTGTTGCGCAATCAATTCCGCAACGCCTTTTTGCGCGACCGTTTCGTTGTAGTGCAGGATTTTCATGCCACGGTAGATTTCCAGCAACTCCTGCGAGAGCAAGAGATGTTCCGGATTGCGCGGTCCACGCGGATTGCCCAGCCGTTCATTGTCTTCGGTGTAGGTGCGATAGAGCAGCAGACCGCCGGAGACGAGCACCTTTGGTAGCCACGGCAAGACATCGCGGTCAAGAAAGAAGGAGACCAGCACCAATCAGAAGCGATGGCCCCTGCCGGCGTATTGGGAGACAACGTCAAGTGCAGCCCCTTGCTGTACATCCAGCGTGAGCTGATTTGCCGCGGCTTTTTCGCGGGCAATTTCCAGGGCAGGCTCGGACCAGTCTGCAAGCGTCATGCGCCAGCCCTGTTGCGCCAGCCAGACAGCGTGATGACCGGCTCCGCCAGCAAGATCGAGCCCTGCGTCAGCGCCGGAAGAAGAATTTTCGCGTAGCAACGGCTGCAAATAATTCTTCTGCGCCTCCATCACGAACGGGTCGACCTCGCGAAATCCAAATTCGCCCGCAAGATAGCGCTGGTTCCAGTGTTGCTGATCGCTTCCGGCCATATGCAGTTAGTGTACTCACAGCTACCAGCCGGGTGCCCCATTCAAGCCTTCTATTGGCTTGAGTGGGGGAAGTACCCGACGGCCTTTTCTGCCGCCCCTGCGTTATACTTCTGTTGCGATGGCCCTGCTCGACAAGACGTTTTACCTCGAAACCTTCGGCTGCCAGATGAATGCCCATGACTCGGAAAAAGTCATCGGCACGCTGCTGCGGGAAGGCTATCGCCAGGTGGAAACCGAGGTCGACGCGGCGCTGATTTTGTACAACACATGTTCCATTCGCGATAAGGCGGAGCAGAAGGTCTTCAATCGCCTGAACGACTACAAGGCGCTGCACAAACAAGGCAAGCGTTTTGCCGTGCTGGGTTGCGTGGCCCAGCAGGAAGGCGAAAAGATCTTCGAGCGCGCTCCTTATGTGTCGCTGGTTGCCGGGTCGGCCTCCTATCGCAAATTGCCGGAGATGCTGGTGCAACTGGAGGCCGGCAACAATCGCATCGCCGGTCTGGACGACCGCCAGACCGACCAAACTTTTGAAACAGAATTTACCGCGCGCGGCAATAAGCATCGCGGCTACATCACCATCATTGAAGGCTGCGACAAGTTCTGCGCCTACTGCGTGGTGCCGTATACGCGCGGCAAAGAGCGCAGCCGGACCTCCGACTCCGTACTGACTGAAGCGCGGCGGATGGCCGACGCGGGCTACACGGACATTCAATTGCTAGGCCAGAATGTAAATTCCTATCGTGATTCGTCGGGCAAGATGAGTTTCGCGGAGTTGCTGGTGGCCGTGGGCCACGTGGCTGGCATTCGCCGTGTCCGCTTCACCACATCGCATCCGCGCGACTTTACCCGCGACATTGTCGACGCCATCGATGCCGTGCCGACGCTCTGCGACCATGTCCATCTGCCCGTACAGAGCGGGTCATCCCGCGTGCTGCAGCGGATGCAGCGCGAATATACGCTGGAATGGTATCTGGAGCGCATCGCCTGGATTCAGGCGGCGCGGCGCCCGATCAGCCTGACGACCGACATCATCGTCGGATTTCCCGGCGAAACGGAAGAAGACTTTGAGCAGACCCTCAGCCTGCTGGCGCAGGTCGGCTACGACGCCGTGTTTGCCTTCAAATACTCTGCTCGGCCAAACACTCCCGCCATTTCCATGGAAGACAGCATCCCGGAAGAAGTGAAGAGTCGACGCCTGCAGGCGCTCTTGGAATTCCAGCGAGAAATTCAACGCACTCTATATAGCAGACATATCGGGGAAATTGTTGAAGTAATGGTTGAAGGAAACAATCCGGCGCGCGGCCAGGTTTCCGGACGCAGTTCGCAAAATAAAGTGGTGAATTTTACCGTGGATTCGCCGATTTATCCGGCAACGGGGACCTACATGCTCGTTCGCATCACGCAGAGTTTTCCGAACAGCCTGCTCGGCGAGGCAGTCATCTTAGGTCAGCCATCCGCAATCTCCGCGGGAGAGGAAATTTGTGTTGTATGAGCGCACCGCTCCAATCCGACGCAAGTGAAATGCAAGCCGACGAAATGGAAGTCAAGATTCGCGGCCTGATGATGGATCCAGTCACCAATATGCCCATGGTGGTCCTGAAGGACATCGGCAGCGACGCGCTGGTGCCGATATGGGTTGGAATCTTCGAAGCGAACGCGATTGCGTTGGAGATTGAAAAGACGGCGACGCCGCGCCCCATGACCCACGATCTGCTGGCGAACCTGATCCGCACCCTGGACGGCGAAGTGCGCCGCGTGGTGATCACGGAACTGAAAGACGATGTGTTTTACGCCTTGATCTGGATGGAGCGTGGCGGGGAACTGATCAGCCTGGACGCTCGTCCGTCGGATGCGCTGGCGCTCGCGCTGCGCACGGATTGCCCCATCTACCTTACCGCCCAGGTGCTGCGGACCACCCGCATGGCCAATGCCGGCGTGGAGAATTTCTCCACGGAGGAACTCCGGCGCTGGCTGGAAAATCTGAACGACGAAGACCTCGGCCGCTACAAAATGTAGCATCGGGACGGATACCAGTTTCAACTTGCTAAGGTCCCGCGATGCTACAGCCGCCACGTTCGCGATGGAAGAGAGCAGCATTTCGCGTGATCGAGCGTGCCGTTCACCATTTGCATGGCGACGGTCCAATCTCGCAAGCCGAACTGGGTGGAATCCGCAACTTCGTCGTCCTGCAATATGAATCCCCGCTCGGCAGTGTCATTCACGCAACGCCGTTGTATGAGGCGCTGAAATGTGCGATGCCGAAGGCTCATATCGCCGTGGCCGCGTCCCGCATGGCCGCCGGCGTTCTAGAACACAGCCCCTTCGTCGATCGCTGCGTGGTTACGCCCAATCCGTTTGAAAATTTTGCGCGCTGTGTGCGGGCGGTGCGCGCACTGCTGCAAACCATGCCGCCAGGCCCGCGCTGCGTCGTCACCACCATTGGAAATCAGCGAACCAGGCTGGCATTTTTGAGCGTATTTGCTGGGAGCGCGGTGCGGGTCGGCTACACCCTGGCCCCGGAACTGTACGATCTGCCGCTGGCTTTCGATCCTGAGCACGGGCAAATCGAGGGCAACCTTGACATCGCGCGCAGTCTTGGTCGTTGCGTTCCTTTTTACGGACCGCGCGTATTCTTTGCCCAAAAAGACGCCGAAACAGCAGCGCAGTGGCTCGCATCGCTTACCGCCCATCCAGACGCGCCTCGAATTGTTTTTGTCACGCAGAACAGCGGCGGCCAGCGAAACCAATGGGTCACAGCGCGTTTTCAGCAGGTCATTTCGGACCTCTCGCGCCGCCTGGGTGCAGCCCCGATTTTCGTAGGAACAGCGAAGGACTCTGTGCCGATCGACGCATTGCGCAACGACCTGCCGGATGCGGGTATCTCGCTGGCTGGAAAAACGACCGTCGCAACGCTGGCGGCTCTGCTCGCGCAATGCGACCTCATCGTCAGCCTGGATACGGGGACCTTCCATGTGGCGCGCGCAGTCGGACTGCCCGGCGTCGTCATCGCGCCGGCCTGGCAGAGTCCGCTGGAATGGCTTCCCGTTGATGATCCGCGCTATCGCGTCCTGCGCGGGCCGACAATACAAGAAATCCCGCCGACGTATTGTATTGAGGAAGTCAGCGTGGAAGATGTGTGTAGCGCCGCACAGACTTTGCTGGGGAAATTTCCTGCCGACCCTGCCCAACGCGCCGCGTGCATGGAACGCTCGACCGGTCGGTCTGTGAACCAGTGAAACTTGATGTCGACTTACGCATCAGTGAGGTTTTCAAACGGTTTCCATAGCCTCGTCGGGACAAGGAAAAGCATCTTCGTTTGAAGGTTTCCCTCGCGAACGATTTCTTGCAATCGAAACTTGGCAGTGTTTGGGTGCTTGATGAAGGCGAAAACCCTATAGCCAAGCGGTCGGATCAAGGCAAAAAGGCGTTCATCCGGCGATGTCTCCGTCAGCACCAAGGGCGTCTGCGACCCCAGCGTTTTGATCGCGCCTTCAATCACGTCGAGGTCCGCTCCTTCGACATCGATCTTGATTCCAGTAACGCGCAGGTCTCTCTCGGCCACAAATTGGTCGATTGTTGTTACGTCAACTTCGTTGCGTTCTTCGCCGAGTTGGGTCGATGGGCCGGCAAGGTGCGATACTTCACTGTTCGGCTCCAGTATGAAAGACGACTTCCCGAGGCGCTTGCCTACAGCGACGCTGTGTATGTGAGCATTCGAATGGGCCGCAAGGTTCAACCGCAAAACAGCCAAAGCTCGCGGATCCGGCTCGAAGGCATGAACGGCCCCGGCTTTGGGGAGCATGTAGAGCGAGTAATAGCCAATGTTCGCGCCCACATCCAAAACAACACCGGAAGCATCCAGGTGACTGGCGAAAAGTTCTTCGCTGCCCCAATCGACATTCGCCCCGGTGATGAATATTTCCGTAGCAAATTTACTTGCCCTCGGCAATCGCATGCGCAGACCCGTGGGCAAAACAAGGGTGTTGTCTTTGCCGAGGATACGCTTCGAAAATTGACGCACAAAGGTCCTTCTCAGCCAGGTGAAGGCGCCGACCTCCTTGACAAATTCCAGGTTGATTGGCATGACCATTTTTAACATGGCGGACAGGGATTCCCTTGAGGCTCTGCGACAATAAGGGAACAGCCAATGGGCATACTGACACGCATCCTTAAAGTGATGGCCGCGCTGATGACCTCCAACGTGGTCAACCTGGCCACGAAGTTGCTGCTGCCGCCCATTTTTCTTTTTAAATACGGCACCACGCTCTACGGCGAATGGATTGCGCTGTCGGGCGCGGTGGCCTATCTCAGCACGCTCAACTTTGGCATCCAGACCTACGTTACGCAGGATCTGACGGTCCGCTATCAGCGTCACGAGCTTGACCGCTATCACCTGCAACAGTCCACGTCGCTGCGCGTGCTGCTGGGGATCCTTGGCAGCGCCGCACTGCTGTGTCTGGTCGTTTTTGCGCTTCCCGTCCAAGCCTGGCTGCGCCTGACGCTGTCGCGCCAGGTCGCCTCGCTGACCCTGTATTTCTTGGGATTGCAAATTCTGCTTGGGGTGCTGTTCGGTTACTTTACGGGCATGTTTATGGTGCTCAGCCGCGCCCACACAGGCGTCTTGTGGGTGAACGGATTGCGACTCACGATGGTCGTCGTGACTTCGGCGGGCGCCTGGATGCGATTTTCTTTTCCCGTGCTGGCCGGGTTCCAAGCGGCCGTGTATGTTGTGGGAATTCTGCTGGTGTTGCTGCACATTCGCCGCGTGGCGCCGGAGATTTTTCCGCAGGTAGGCTTATGGGACCGCAGTGCGGTCCGCGCCATCCTGGGCCCAAGCAGCTACTTCGGCCTGATCGGCATGAGCACCTTTCTCTCCTATGAGATTCCGGTGCTGATCATGCAACGCGAAGCAGGGCCGTTTGTGGTGGTTGCATTTACCGTGATGCGGACCATCTTTTCCATGTGCCGCCAGATATTGAATGCGCCGACGCAGGCCATGGGCGCGGAGATTACAAGGCTGTTCGGAAGACAGGATTGGCGCGATCTGACCGCCGTCTACATATATTCAGAACGGATGATTTTCTCCCTGATTCCGACGGTGAACCTTGGCGTGCTAATGATTTCCCCGGTTCTGTTGACAATCTGGCTGCATAAACCTGCGCTGTTCGCGGTCCTTCCGTACGTGATGATGGCTGCTATCTCCATGACGTTGAGCGCAAAAGAGCATAAATTCCAGTTTCAATTCTCGACGAATACGCATGAGAAGCTGGCGCGCATCATGTTTTTCAGTTACGCTGCGCTTGCTCTTATGGCTGTGCCCATGGTGTATTGGCTGGGAATGCTGGGCTTTCTGTATGCGTGGCTTGGAATCGAGCTATTCCAGACGGTGCGGATTGTGTGGCTGAACCAGGAACTGTTCGCGCATACCGGGGAACATCATCTGCGTTATGTCTATAGATTGGCGGCTTTAAGCGCGGTTGGACTTGTGGGCGCAGGGACACTCTTGATGCACACGTACTCTGGTTCTTACAAATTGCAATTCGCGGTGGGTTTGGGGACCAGCGCGGCTTTATCGATAGCCGCGTTTTTTCTTTTCGACGTGCGACGGATTGCGCGGAAATTATTGAGTCGAGTGGCGCGACGGCCGGGTCAGACAAAAGCGTAGGAATCGGCAAGCTCAACCGTACTGCGTTTGCTCCTGCGCGCGCCTTTCCGCTATACATCGCGGATCTTTTTTGCCCAGATGATCGACTCAAAGCCATAGAAGGACCAGGTCCCTCGGATGACTTTCTTTTTCACGCGGCTGATTGGCTCAAAAAACAATCCAATTAAAAAAAGCCTCCAAGGCCGGTACCTTCGTCGCGCAAACGTGACCTTGAAGCCTTCTTCACTTAAGGTATTGAGGGTCTTGGAATAATCCGGGGGTCTTGTGTGGGTCTTATCGTCATAGAAGTTCAGTGTGCCCTCGCGGTTTGGAAAGCGGACGCTTTCGGCGCAGGGAAAGGCAAGGAAAATGGTCCCATTCTTTCTAAGTGCCCTTAACATGGCCACCAGGACCTCTTCCTGCTCCGTGCAATGTTCCAGATTATGGCAGCAGATCACGGCGTCGTAGCTGTTCGGCCTCTTCGCAATTTCAGCCGCAAAGTTTTCCGGAGCAACGACGAGATACTCCTCCGAGTAATCCCTGGCAGGATAGTTTTGTTCATAGTCGCAAACGTCCAGCCCTGTATACCGCAGATCGGGGCGTGCTCTCATCGTGATTGCTGGCGAGCTGTTGCCGCATCCCACATCGAGGACTTTGGCGGATTTAGGGATGGAGAATATAAAGGCCATCTTGCGGCGCGGATGAAGCAAACAATGAACGCGACGCCTTAGTTGTTTCAGGGACAACCTACGCATTGCATTTCGCTCCGCATGAAAAGTGCAGTTCCTATTATCGAGTGCATTCTAGCGGCTTGTGCAGAAAAGTCAACAAAGTCGAAGAGTGCTTTGGCGGAGATGGAGCAGGAAATCCTTCGCCGCCTTCTACAAGCTTGAGCCAGGTCCAGCGTCTTCGAGGAAAGCCAGTACGCTCCATCGCCGCGGTAAGCAGCGCGGGGCCCCGTCCACGACGAGATTGGCGTGCAATTCCGACTCTTCATCGTGGCCGGAATTGTACCGCGTAGGGTCCCTGTTCCGCCGCGTTGTGACAATCCATCGTCGCTTGCGGTAATCTGGGTACGATTTCGCGCGCGCATTGTCCTACCGCCTGTGCTGCATCCTCCATAACAGTTTCGTCAACGACACATGCAAAGGTCATAAACGATGCCTTCGATAAAACTCTCGATGCTGGCGGCCGTGGCGGTCAGTGGATGCCTGTTCTCCGCGATGGCACAGGTTCAGCAGCCGAATACGCTGACTCCGCAGGAAAAAGCGGACGGCTGGAAATTGCTCTTCAACGGGAAAAACCTGGATGGCTGGCACTCCTATCTTGAAAAATCTCCAGGGAAAGACTGGTCCGTGAAACATGGCGCGATCGTGCTGAACAAACGGAACGCCGACCCGCCCCAGGATTATCAAGACTTGACAACGAACGACGAGTTCGAAAATTTCGATCTCAAGTTGGAATGGAAGGCGAAACCCTGCATCGATAGCGGCGTCATGTTTTACGTCCATGAGTCGCCGCAGTATCAACAACCCTATAGTACCGGCCCGGAAATGCAGATTGCGGACCTGGCCTGCACCGTACCCGACAGCAGGATATTGATGGAGCGGTCAGGAGATATTTTCGATCTGATCTCGGACAAAGTCGAATACGTAAAGCCGGCTGGAGAATGGAATCAGTTTGAAATCGTCGCCGACAACGGACACGTTCAGTTGTTCCAGAACGGGCATAAAGTCATCGATACGGACCTGAATGGAGCGGAGTGGAAGGGCCTTGTCGCCCATAGTAAATTTGTAAAAATGCCGAACTTTGGGACCTTCCGCAAGGGCCATGTCTCGCTGCAGGGAACGGAACCGAAGGGCAAGCCGGGAGAGAAACTCATGTTCCGCAACATCAAGATCAAGCCGCTGTGAACGGATTGCCCGCCCGTCTGGGCCGGCGCTCCCTCCTGTTTTTCGCGCATTTTTGCAGTTGGGTCTAGCATGGTACCCATATGGCATTTGTCTTGGAGCATTTGGATCACGTCGTTCTCACTGTGGCCAACATCGATGCCACCGTCGATTTCTACACGGAAGTCCTGGGTATGGACCTCATCAAAGTCGACGGCCGCAAGGCGCTGGCCTTCGGCATCCAGCAGATCAACCTTCACCAGCGCGGGCATGAGTTCGAACCGAAGGCCGCCCATCCCACGCCCGGCTCCGCCGACCTCTGCTTCCTGACAACGACCTCGCTCGACACGGTGATGGAGTACTTGAAAGAGCAAAAAGTCCACATCGAATCTGGCCCGGTGGAACGCGACGGCGCCATCGGAAAACTTCGCTCCATCTATCTCCGCGACCCCGACCGTAACTTGATTGAGATTTCTGTCACTGTCTAAGCCAAATCGAAAATCTGGGTTGCTGTCGGCAAGGATAAAATCACTGTCATGCCGGAAAAATCGCCCACCCTGCTGGAACGCGCGAAAAAGATTCGCCTCATTCTCATGGACATCGACGGCACCCTGACCGACGGCGGCGTCTGTCTCATCTCCTTGCCCAACAACGGCGGCATCGCGGAAATGAAGGTCTTCAATTCGCAGGACGGTCTGGCGATCAAGCTGGCGCACATCATGGGAATCAAAACCGGATTCATTACGGGAAGAAAATCTCCTGCCGTCCAGCAGCGCGCCGACGAATTATCGGTCGCCTACGTCTATCTGGGGCAGGCCACCAAAACCGCCGCCTTTGAGGACTGTATACGGAAAGCCGGCGTCACTGCGGACCAAGTCGCCTACCTCGGCGACGATCTGCCGGACATGCCAGTGTCGAAACTCGCCGGTCTGGCCGTCGCGGTGGCCAACGCCGCGCCGGAGTTGAAAACGATCTGCCACTATGTCACCCGCGCCAAGGGCGGCGAAGGCGCCGCGCGCGAAGTCGTCGAGCTGGTCCTGAAGGCGCAGGGACGATGGGAAGAAGCGGTTCCGAAAGCGCTGGCATAAACGCCGGTCATGCCGATCCATGGTGCCGGTCGCCGCGCCGCTGGGCCTCTCCGAGCATCCGCAGCGGAGCGGACTATTCCATCGTTCGCTTCAACTGCCCGCAGGCCGCATAAATGTCGCGTCCGCGTGGTCGCCGCAGAAAAGCGGGCACGCCGCTCGCAATCAAATGCTGCTGAAACGCTGCAACATCCTCCGGCTTCGGCATTCGATAGGGAATGTCCGGCCCCGGATTCCAGACAATCAAATTCACTTTGGCCGGCAAGCCGGAATTCCGAAGCAGCGCACTCAGTTCGCGCGCGTTCTGCAACGAATCGTTGACGCCGCCCAGCAGCACATATTCAAACGTCATCCGCTCCCGCGGTCGCAGCGGGACCTCCCGCAACGCCGCCAGCAGGTCTTCAATCTTCCATTTGCGCGTGATCGGCATGATGTTCTCGCGAATGCCGTCGTTCGGCGCATTCAGACTCAGCGCCAGCTTGGGCCGCAGCTTCTCCTTGGCAAACCGCTCAATGCCCGGCAGAATGCCCGAGGTCGAAACGGTCATCCGTGACTCAGGAATCCCCATGCACTCGACCAGCAGATGCACCGCCGCCATGAAATTGTCGTAATTCAGAAATGGCTCGCCCATCCCCATAAACACCAGGTTGATCCGGTCCCGGCCAACCCGCACCTGGTGCCGATTCAGCACCGCCGCCACTTGTCCGGCGATCTCGCCCGCTGTCAGGTTTCGCTTCATGCCCAATTTTGCCGTCAGGCAAAATTGGCAATTGACGGCGCAACCCACCTGGCTCGAAACACAAATTGTCGCGCGACGTGATACCCACGTCTCAGACGCGCGACGTGGGGCACCCGGTTCTTTCACTTCTTCGTCAGCCGCCGCATCCGATCCGTCGCCCAGCTCGCCGTCGTCCCCGTTCGGCATCCAGACCGTCTCAACGGTCTCGCCATCCGGGCAAGTGACCAGGTATCTCTCGGTCCCATCCGTCGAAACGAATGCCTGTGCGATGCGCGGCATCCCCACCTGAAATCCAGACTGACGCAGCAATTCGCGCACGGATTTTGGCAGCGCCGTCATCTCCTCCAGGGAAGAGGCCCGCTGTTGATAAAGTGCCCGCCAAAGCTGCCGGGAGCGATAACGCCCTAAACCAAATCTTTCAATTATATCTTCAAGTTGCTGTAAAGAAAGAGAAAATAGAGATACAGCAGAATTCTCGACATTCTTGAAGGGAAGGGAATCGAATTGTGGAAAACTTTGCATCCAATGTGGATAACTGGTTGCAGCCCAGCCCCTTTCGGCCTCGCCTGCACGCCGGTCCAGACTGTGAAAAAATTGTATTCAGATGATTACGACCGACAATCCGCAGGATACTACGCATTTCAGTTCGCTTGGCAACTCGCTCGACAGCGCCCAAAGCCGCAACATTCGCCGCACGGAATTGTCCAGCGGCCTTGTCATCCTCACCGAGCGCATGGAGCACGTCCGTTCCGTCTCCATGGGCGTGTGGGTCAAGACTGGCTCGCGAGATGAGCGGCCAGAGATCAACGGCGTCTCCCATTTTGTCGAGCACATGGTCTTCAAGGGCACCAAGTCGCGTTCTGCCCAGAACATTGCGCGCGAGGTCGATGCCATCGGCGGCAACCTCGATGCCTTCACCAGCAAGGAAACCATCTGCTTCAACATCAAGGTGCTGGACGAGCATGTTCCCAAGGCGCTCGATGTGCTCACCGATCTGGTGACGCAACCGATTTTTGCTCCCGACGATATCGGACGGGAATGCAAAGTGGTACTGGAAGAAATCAAGATGGATGAAGATAACCCGGACATGCTGGTGCATGAAATCTTTACCCAGAGCTTCTGGAAAGACCATCCGCTGGGCAAGCCGATCCTGGGCACGCGGGAAACAGTCAAGCGTTTCGATCAAAGCATGTTGTTCGATTTTTACGGCGGGCGATTCCAGGGCCAGAACATGATCTTCTCCGCCGCGGGGAACCTGGACCACGATTCATTTGTGACGCTGGTCGCGGAGAAGCTGGCGCATCTGCCGGCCGCGCCCTCAGCGGACAGCAATTTGGCTCTCCCGTTTGCCGCCACGCCCAAAGTGCATGCGCGCATTGTCTCCAAACAGAAGAAGTCGCTGGAGCAATTGCAGCTTTGTCTCGGCGTCCCGGCTCCGCCGGTGAACGATGAACAACGCTATACCGTCGCCCTGCTGAATACAATTCTCGGCGGCGGCATGAGCTCTCGCCTGTTCCAAAATGTCCGCGAGGAGCGCGGCCTGGCCTACTCCATTTTCAGCGAAGTCAACTCCTTCCGCGACACCGGTTCGTTGTGCGTCTACGCCGGCACATCGGCGCAGAATGCCGAGCAGGTGATTCGCCTGACAGTCGATGAATTTCGGCGTCTGAAAGAGGTCCCGGTGCCGGAAGAAGAATTGCAGCGCGCCAAAGACCAGTTGAAGGGCAACATCCTGATGAGCCTGGAAAGCTCCGGCGCGCTGATGTCGAACCTGGCGCGGCAGGAAATGTACTTCCATCGCTTCTATGCCGTGCCCGAAATTCTGGAACAAGTGGCCCAGGTGACCAGCGGCGATCTGATGCGAATGGCGCAACAGTTGTTCGTGCCAGAGTCGGTTGCGGTGGCCATGCTGGGCAACCTGAATGGACTGAAGATCACCCGCGAACACCTTGCCTGCTGATACAGTAGGGAATATATTCGCATTGGTTCCAATGCAGGGTGTTGAAATGAATACAGGTTTTCAAGTTTCCAGCAAACTGCTGCGTCAGGCTGGTTTTACGCTGATGGAGTTGCTGATCGTCATGTCGGTCATTTTGATCCTGATGGCCGTCGCGATCCCGAATTACATGAACATGCGCAGTCAGGCGAATGAGACTGCGGCCATGGAAGAATTGCGCACATTGAACAGCGCGGAAATCCAGTACGAGACCGATTATCCCGCCAATGGGTTTGCCTGCAATCTGGCGCAGTTGGGCGGCGACCCCAAGTCCGGGGCGCCCAGCGCCCAGGCAGCGCAGTTGATCCCGCAGGATCTGGCCGGCGGCTACAAGAGCGGATACTTGTTTGCCATCACCAACTGCACCAAGGTGAACGTCAACAACCATGACGTATACACCTCGTTTGAGGTGACGGCGGTTCCGCAGTCGGTGGGCAAGACCGGGCATCGTGGGTTCTGCATGGACCAGACGGGCGAAGTCAAGGCAGATCCGGCCGGCGGCACGAACTGCACCCAGCCCATTTCGTAAAAAGGTAGACCCCGGACTTTAGTCCGGGGATTAGAAGCCGCCGAAATACGCCTTTAGGCGCTGAGGCGCGACAGTCCGAGGATGAGAAACCAAGGTAGACCCAGGAGTCGCCGCGGCGACCCGAGGCGATCTACATTCAGAATGACTCTGATTCATATTTCCAAGACGCGATCCAGACATTGGCTGGCAGCGATATGGCTGCCGATGGTGTGCCTGGTTTCCGCAGCGCCGTCATGGTGCGCCAGTGCCAAGCCGGATCTTCCGACGGCACCGACCGTTCCGGAAATATGCAAACAAGTGGATCGCCACTATAACCGACTTCATTCGCTCAGCGTCCAATTTACAGAAACCTACCAGGGTATGGGGATGAAGCGGACGGAGAGCGGCACGCTGCTGCTGGAAAAACCGGGTCTCATGCGGTGGGATTACTCCAACCCGGCCGGCAAGCTTTTCGTGATCAATGAGAAATATGGCTACTCCTACACCCCGGGAGATGCGCAGGCACAGCGCTACCCGGCAAAACAACTTGAAGATTTTCGCTCGCCTCTGCGTTTCTTGCTCGGCCATACGCGTATTGAAAAAGAGCTGACCAATTTGACGCTCGCCCAGAAGGGCGCGGAGTATGAGCTGCGCGGTGTTCCCAAAGACATGGAGCAAAGAGTCGCGGAAGTAGACCTGACCGTGACCGCCGACGGCGCCATTGAGGCGATCCAGTGGAAAGAAACCGACGGCGCGACCACGGAATTTCATCTCTCCGGCGAAATGCCGAATCCCCCGCTCGCTGCCGATACGTTCTCCTTTCATCCACCCGCCGGAGTTGCCGTTGTCAAAGGGATGGCTCCGATTTAGCGAGGGGGACGGAGTTTTTTGCGTGTATTTATTAGGAGCAAGTCATTCTGAACGGAGCACAGCGGAGTGAAGAATCCAGACAATGTCCGCCTATTTGATTCTGCCATCATGCTCTGGATTCTTCGCTGCGCTCAGAATGACTCATGTCCTTTTTGAGCAGCACGCTGACAATAATTCCATTTGAGCGCAACGTTGAATTTTTCAGGAGGGGATGGTTTGCAGTCTCAATTCTTGCGGACAAGTTTATGTGGGCTGGCCTTGATTGGCGCAACCATGCCCGCCGAGGTGCAATGGCAGATCGAACGTAGTGGAACGACTGCCAGCCTGCGAGGAATCCATGCCGTGACCGCCGAAATCGCCTGGGCCAGCGGGACCAACGGCACCGTGCTTCGTACCCTGAACAGCGGCCAAAGCTGGCAACCGTGCAACGTTCCCGCAGGCGCCGGCAAGCTGGACTTTCGCAGCGTGTGGGCCTGGGATGGCGACCATGCCATGGTGCTGTCGAGCGGCCCCGGCAGCGAGTCGCGACTGTATTCCACCCATGACGGCTGCCGCACTTGGAGCCTTGTTCTCACCAACCCCGATGCGGATGGTTTCTGGGACGGCCTGCAATTCGACGGCACGCGTTTTGGCGTGATTCTCGGCGATCCCGTTCGCGGCAGCTTCACCATGTTTGTCACCTACGACGGCGGAAGTCAGTGGACCCGGCAAAACAATCCTTGCCTGCGCGCAATGGAACCGAAACAGGGGGCTTTTGCCGCCAGCAATCAGTCCCTGGCTGTTCTTCCGATTCAGGACGCAAATTCTCCTCGGGGGGCCGCCGCCAACCATCAAATATGGTTCGGCGTCAGCGGAGGGTGGCTCTACGGATTCGAATTGGCGCCGCTTGAATTGATTTCCGCAACCGGCGGAACCGCCACCGACGGATGCGCCCATGCGCAGCCCTTGCCGCTCGGCGCGAAGGAGTCCGCCGGTATCTTCGCCATCGCGTTTCACGACGACACCTACGGGGTTGCGGTTGGAGGAGACTATGCCCAGCCTCAGAACGAGGCCAACACCGCCGCTTCCACAACGGACGGCATCCACTGGCAGGTCGCGCTCCACCCTCCCGCAGGCTATCGCTCGACCGTGGCCTGGAACCCAACCGACGCAAGCTGGATTGCCGCTGGCCCAACCGGCAGTGACATTTCTCGCGATAACGGCAAAACCTGGCAGCCGCTCGACCATGGAAACTGGAATGCCATCGGCCTGCCGTTCGCCGTCGGGCCAGACGGCCGCATTGCAAGACTGATATCTTGGGGTCAGCTACGCGTATTGAATCAAGCTCCGAAAACGGCAGCGCCCGAGCAGCATAAGGAATAGGATCCATTGGAATATATCGTCAAAACCGCGGATGAGCGTGGACATGTCCAGGAGAATGTCCACCTGGCCAACTCCGCCGAGGAACTGCGCCAGCGCTTCGCCCAATCCGGCCATTACGTCTACTGGGTCAAGCCCAAGGGACTCGCCGGCAAGGCGGGCGCGGGCAAGCGCGTCAAGCTCGAACCGTTCCTGATCTTCAACCAGCAATTCCTCACGCTGATTCGCGCCGGCCTGCCCATTCTGTCTTCCGTGGAGCTGCTGGCCAAGCGGCAAAAAGCCTCGATCCTGCGCGCCCAGCTCGAGGATGTCGCCGTGCGCGTTCGCACCGGCCAATCGCTCTCGGCTGCCTTTGAATCTCAGGGCGGATTTCCGGTGATTTACACCACCTCGCTGCTGGCCGGCGAGCGTTCCGGCAACCTGGAAGAGGTGCTCACCCGCTATTTGGCCTTCCAGCGGATCGCGCTCACCTTCCGCAAAAAGTTGATCGCCTCGCTTTTTTATCCGGTCCTGCTGGTTATCATGGTCACGGGCCTGTTCATCTTCTTGATCAGCTTCGTGGTGCCGCGCTTTGCCGCGCTCTACGATCAGATCGGCACCAAACTGCCCGGCATCACCGTCTTTATGCTGGCCATGGGCAAGGATTTCCAATCCTATCTGCCATATTTGTTGGTTGCTTTCGCGGCCATCGTTTTCTTCTTGTTTCGCTGGAGCCGGACCGACAGCGGCGCCAACCAGATCGATAGCATTCGCATCAAGACCCCGATTTTTGGCGGCATCTGGGTCAAGTATCAAGTGGCCTTGTTCTCGCGCACGCTCTCCACGCTGCTCTCCGGTGGCCTGCCGCTGGTGCCGTCGCTGGAGACCGCCGCCAGGTCCATCGGCAGCCGCCGCCTCAGCCAGGCCGTTGGCCAATCGGTGACCAGCGTGCGAGAAGGCAAAGGGCTGGCCGCCAGCCTCAACAGCACCGGTATTTTTCCTGAGCTTTCGATTGAAATGATTGAAGTCGGCGAAGCCACCGGAGCGCTGCCCGGCATGTTGAATTCCGTTGCCGAATTTTTTGAGGAAGATGTGCAGACGGCGCTGACCGCCGCGCTTTCTCTCATCGAACCGGCGATTTTGATCGTGATGGGCGGTGTCGTGGTCACGATCCTCATCGCGCTCTACCTGCCCATCTTCAGTCTGGGCGCGGCCGGCGCCATGCAACACTAGAGTATTTTCACAGATAGTGTACTGTGATGGGTGCCCCATCCTAGCGCAGCTAGGGTGGGTTGGAACGAAGCCCGCATTGCAGTCACCTTGAAAATGCACGCGAAGGAGAAATACCATGGCGGAGATTGCGATCGTTCCCAACGGAAAGCCCATCGTCAGCGACGAAACGGCGCAGGCGCAAATGCTTGCCTCCAGATACCGCTGCGAATTTGTCGACCTCAGAAATTTTCGTATCCAGCATGAGTTGTTCCGCACCGTGCCGGTCGACATGATGTTCCGCTACAACTTCGTCCCGCTGGAACAGACGGAAACCAAGCTGATCATCGCCGTCAACGATCCCAGCCGGTTGATGATGCTGGATGAAATTGCCAGCCTTCTGGGGCAGAAAATTGGCGTCAAGGTCGCCACGCTCAGCCAGATTACCGACCTGCTGAAGAAGACCGAGCAATCGCAGCGCGTGCTCGACGAAGCCACCGAAGGATTGACCTTCGATGTGCTCTCCTCCGAAGACAATACCGACGAGACCCTTTCGATTGAAAAGCTGACGTCGGAGGAAGACGTCAGCCCCATCATCCGGCTGGTGGACACCATGGTCTTTACCGCGCTGGAGCGACGGGCCAGCGATATCCATCTGGAGACCTACGACGACAGTCTGCTGGTCAAGTACCGCATCGACGGCGTCCTGCAACATGCCATGGCGCCGATTGCGCGAGAGCATCACCAGACCATCCTTTCCCGCATCAAGGTCATGAGCGAGCTGGACATCGCCGAGCGCCGCGTTCCCCAGGACGGCCGTTTTCGGGTCCGCTACAAAGGCCGCCTGATTGATTTTCGTGTTTCCATCATGCCCACCGTGCATGGAGAAAATGCGGTCCTCCGCGTGCTGGACAAGGAGTCGATGAGTGAAACCTTCCGCTCCCTGACGCTGAATGTTGTCGGCTTCGCGGAGGAGGACCTGCGTCGCTTTCGCCGCTATATTCGCGAGCCCTACGGCATGGTGCTGGTCACCGGGCCCACCGGCTCTGGCAAGACCACCACGCTTTACGCCGCCTTGAACGAAATTAAAAGCGACGAAGATAAGATCATCACCATTGAAGATCCGGTGGAGTATCAGATTCGCGGCATCACCCAGATTCCGGTGAATGAGAAAAAAGGCCTCACCTTTGCCCGCGGCTTGCGTTCCATCCTGCGTCACGATCCCGACAAGATTCTGGTCGGCGAAATCCGCGACCAGGAAACGGCGCAGATCGCCATCAACTCCGCCCTCACCGGCCACCTGGTCTTCACCACCGTCCACGCCAACAACGTGGTGGACGTTCTGGGACGTTTTCTCAACATGGGCGTCGAACCCTACAATTTTGTTTCCGCGCTGAACTGCATTCTGGCCCAACGGCTGGTTCGAGTCATCTGCGAGGATTGCAAGAGACCGGTCCAATACGATCGCGAGACGCTGCAACTCAGCGGACTGGATACAAGTGAATGGTCGGGATTTGATTTTCAGGAAGGCGCCGGCTGTATCGAGTGCGGCGGCACCGGCTACCGCGGCCGGACGGCAATCCACGAATTGCTGGAACTGAACGACAGGATCCGCGAAATTATTCTGGAGAAAAGGCCAAGCTCTGAGGTGCGCAAAGCGGCGCGCGCCGAAGGCATGTCGTTCTTGCGGGAGTCGGCGTTGCAGCGGGTCCGTTTGGGCCTGACAACGCTGAAAGAGATCAACAAAGTTACGTTCATTGAGGCTTCACGGTAGACCGCTTTCACAAGAAGGGTTGTCGAGCAGTTGTTTCCGGGCGCTGGCGGTCATCGAACGCCGCCTGCGCATCGTCGATTTTTGATAGTTCACAGGTACTGTGAAAACGGTCTAAGCTTGAGCTACATGCGTCTTTTCCCAACTTCACTGCAAGCTGCAGCGCGTCCGCGGCTGGCCTGCGAAATTGCGCCGGATGGGATGCTGGCGGGCGGCGCTGCCCGCATGGAGTCCCCGCTGGATAAGGCTGTCTTCGTGCCCTTGCCGGCAGGCGCCGTCTCCGTCGGAGTGACCGCCCCCGTGTTTCGCGACAGCGCCGTCGTCCACGCAGCGCTGAAAAACGCGCTCGACTCCGTCGATCCCCGTGGACGAGACTGGACGATCGTCTTGCCGGATGCATGTACCCGTGTGCATATCCTCGACTTCGACACGCTGCCGGCGAGACCGCAGGAGGTCCTGCCGCTGGTGCGCTTTCGATTGCGTCGCATGCTTCCGTTTGACGCCGATGCGGCAGCCGTCTCCTACCAGTTGTTGAACCCTTCCAACGTCGCCAAAAAAGATGCTCCCGTGCAGGTGATTGCGGCCGCCATGTCGGCGGAAGTACGAGAGGAAGTCGAGTCCATGGTGCGAAGCATGCAGCGCGAACCCGGCGTCCTGTTGCCGGCGACCTTGGCGGCGATGGCTGCGCTGCCGGACACGGGCTCGCATCTGCTGGTGCACACCGAGCAGGATTCGATGACGACGGCCATCACGCACAATGGGGAATTGCTGCTCTACCGGACGACCGATCGCGTCAACACTGAGTTGGGCGATATGGCGCAGGCAGTCCTGATCGCCGCCGCCTATTACGAGGACGCCCTGCATGTGCCCCTGCGGGAACTGTGGGTGGCGGGCCTCGAGTCGACCGATGTATTGCGGCAGCATCTTGCCGCGGACGAAGCGTGGCAGATTCCGTTGCGCAGCCTGGTCAACTCGCAATCCTTCTCCGCCGGCGCGGTCCCCAGCGAGGTCGATCCTGGACGGTTTACAAGTGTGGTGGGGGCGCTGCGCGGCTGATGCGTATGACTCTCAATCTCGCTTCCCGGCCTTTTTTCGAACTGCGGCCCGTGCTGCTGCGACTGCGGATCGTTGCGGGCGCGCTGATGGTTCTGGCGCTGGTCCTTTTCCTTCTGCTGCGTCGTGCCGAGGTCAAGGCCGACCGGGCCCAGGCTGTCGTCCATCGCTGGACGGTCGCCTCGCGGCAACTGCAGCAGGAATGGCAACGGGACCAGGCGCTGATGCGCGAGCCTGCCAATGCGGCCACCCTGGAGCGGTCGGATTTCTTGAACCGGATTTTTCTCCGCAAGTCCTTTTCCTGGACTACGGCAATGATGGACCTGGAGTTGGTGCTGCCTCAGGGCGTGCAGGTGATGAGTATCGATCCGCAAATGACAAAAGAGGGCCTCGTCATGATGCGCCTGCGGGTCAACGGCCCTCGCGACAAGGTGGTGGGACTGGTCGGCAACCTGGAAAAATCGCCCCACTTCATTCAGCCGCTTGTCGTTGCAGAGACCGCCGACATCCAAGGACAAGGGCAGGCGGGATTTCGCCCTACCATGTCGGAAGCGACCGACGTGAATGTCGAGATTCTCGCCGGGTTCAATCCGGGTGGCCTGGCATCGACCGATGTCAACGCTGAAGAGAAGAAATCGGGGACCCACGGGACGCAAGGCGAGACAAACGCGTCTCAATCCGGTGGCAACGCCGTATCGCGCCGCGCGCCGGCCCATGCGCCTCCCACGGCAACGCGAGGTGGGCGATGAATCTTTCGCGTCCACGCTGGACCAACATTCGCATCGCCGCGCAACATTGGCATTATGGCGTCCTGGTTTTGCTGTTGATGCTGAATTTGACCCTGGCTGTGCGGCTGGTGTTTGCCTGGAATCGGGCCAGCGCGGGAAATGCGGCGCGCATTGAACAGCGTCAAGCGGAATATCGTGCGATGAAGTTGAAGACCACGCCGCTGCGCGGACTGGACAAAAAAATCCGGCAGGCCAGGCTGGACCAGCAGGCGTTCTATGAAAAGCGCTTTCCGGCCACCGACTCGGAAGTCTTGACCGAGTTGGGCGCCCTGGCGGTCAAGAATAACGTTCTGCTGGCCCGGGGCCAGTACGCGCACCGCAAACCGCAGCAGGGCCTGGTGGAAATGGACATGGAAGCCAGCTTGAGCGGCGATTATGCTCCCGTCGTCCGCTTCATCAATGGATTGGAGAGAGACAGGCTTTTTTTCCTGATCGATGGCATTGCGCTGAACGGGCAGCAAAGCGGCGTCGTCAGCCTGCGCATGCGCCTTACCACATACCTGCGGGCAGACACGGCCAACGCTGGCGCTGCCTTGCCAAATACAACCACCGATACCAACTCCACGGAGCAGTAGGGAAACGATGGCGATTCGACTCGGCACCGAGGACAAGAAAAAGCGCTGGATCGCGATGGTTTCCGTGTCTCTGGCGCTGACTTGGTTTGCGCACACGTTGTGGCAGTTGGAGACCGGGCCATCATCCGCGCCGCCGCCCGCCACGACTGGATCCACGGCGCCAACGCCTGCCGCCGGCCCATCAAGCCGCGCAAGCGGGGATACAGGCAGACCCGCGCAGCATTTGGAAAGCGCAACCAGTCTCGATCCCACGCTGCATCCTGAAGCGATGGCGAAGGCGGAGAACACCGTCTACACGGGTACCAGCCGCAACATATTTTCCAAGGACTCGCTGCCGCCCGTCCCGGTGGATGCGATCGAGAAACCCATCGCCTCGGCGCGCACGATGGCGGGGGCGGCCGCGGCCACCGCTGGACCTGCTCCTCCGCCGCCCATCGACCTGAAGTTTTATGGTTTTGCCCAGGTGCAGAATGGGCGCAAGCTGGTTTTCCTGATGCATGGGGAAGATGTTTTTATCGCCGGACAAGGCGATATCGTCGACGGACGGTACAAGGTGGTCCAAATCAACGACAATTCGGTCGTAATCGAGGACCTTGCCTACTCCAACCAGCAGACCTTGCCGTTGCTGATCGGTTGACCCAGGGAAAATAGTTGCTAAGGCAACCAAATCCGCAAAATAGTTGCTAAGGCAACCAATTTTCGGCCCAGTTTTGGCAGCAAAAAAATACCGAGAAAAAGTGCTCGGCCATCGGCAAGGGCAAAAATCCGGATGAGAGAAGGTCCTCATCGGGCCAGGCTTTTCAAGCGCAGCGCGGGGCCAGCTTTTCATCGCCGCAAGCGCTCTGGTACACTAACGCTGCATCGCAGATCGCCACCGTAACTACTGCGGGACGCGCATCTGGGGACGTAGCTCAGTTGGTTAGAGCGCTGCCCTGTCACGGCAGAGGTCGCGGGTTCGAGCCCCGTCGTCCCCGCCATAAACCAATTAGAAACAAGGGTTTATGGCAATGTCCACATCTCTCGTGCCCCCGAGTTGTGTGCTGGTGGGTTCGATTGCAACCCATCGGAAAACATGGCCCCAAACGCGAGTTTCTGTGCCGCCCGTTTCTGCTTGCTGACGGCTTGTTGGTATATCCGCATCGTGATGTTCGGGTTGGCGTGGCGAAGAAGCTCCTGGGTCGTCTTGATGCTGACGCCAAGCTCTCCGAGCAGCGTTGCGAGGCTGTGTCTGAACGTGTGATAGCCCACCTGCTTCGTCACCCCGATCCTCTGCAGTGCAGGTCTAATCTCGCGCTTGAGAATGCTGTCCGGCGAAATAGCTTGCTTGCCATTCTTCTGGACAGACGGGAAGACAAAATCATCCTCTGAATTGTAGAGCGATCCTTCCCGCCACTGCTTCAGTTCCTCAACGACGAACGGAGGGAGCGGCACCGGCTTGCGGGAGACTTCTGTTTTGGTGTCGCCTTCCACGTTGCGCCAGATGGAATGCTGGACATCTGCCTGGCACGACTCGAAATCAATGTCACGCCAACGCAGGGCAATCATCTCCCCACGCCGCAGGCCGGTGCTGCCGGCAAGCAGGACGATCACTCTGGCTCGCTGGGAAAGTTCCGGGATGAGAGCCTGGAACTCCTCCGTGGTCAGAATGTCCGGGGTGCGTAGCCGCTTGGCCGACGAGCGCACCGAGGAAATCGGGTTGCGCGACGACCACTCGTACCGGATGGCGTGGCTGAACAAAGCAGACATCAAGTTCCTGACCTTGGTCTTAGTGCCGGGACTGGCGGTTTTCCCTTTTGCTGTCTTGAGACCCCGAAGCCACGCTTCGACTTCGACGGCCTTGACGGCGGACAGGGAGTGCTGGCCCCACTTCGGCAAAACATGCAGTTTGAGGTAATTCTTGTACCCCTCCTGCGTTGAGTATGCTTTCGAAGGCAGCTCGATCTCCTGGTAATGGACAGCGAGCTGTTCGACATTCATGGGAGCGTGTTCGGCTCCCTGGTTGATGTCCACCCTGAGCTGTGCGACGGCCTTCTCGGCGTCCTTCCGCTTAGGGAACTGGATGACGTCGCCCACAATCTGTTTCTTGTAGGCGGTCTTGTTTCCCACTTCCTCGTAATGACGGAACTCCCAGACATCGGGAAGGCTCTTCCGCTTTCGCAGGCTCAGTGAACCGCGTTGATACCTTTGCGCTTTCATTCGGAGTTTCTCCTTGTGAGGCGCACTGATGGCTGTGGTCGAGTTTACATCTTGGGCTGGTGTGGAGGGGCGGATGGAATTCATGCGGCGTCCGATCGATTGGATTTGGCCGCCAGCCATTCCTGCAGCTCGCTTTCGAAAAAGCGCCAGAACTTGCGCTTGCCCTCTCCAAGCGGATGGCCAGGCAGGTATCCTTGCCGGGCCCAACGGGTAACTGTCTTCACGTCAAGGCCGAGATATTCCGCGGCAGCGTCGGGCGTGAGCGGTTGATTAGTTGTTCGAGTTGAGTTGGTGGCTTGCATGAACGCCGGGTCTCCTTGCTGGTTGCTGGTGTGTGAAGTGAGGACGTGCATGCCGCTATGCCGCCCGGCCTTCACGTTGTTCGATCCATTCTTCGACGGCGCACATGCCGGAGGACACATTGAACCTGGCGCCGTACGTGTTGATCGTTGTCTGGATATTCCTATGCCACAAAATCTTCGACAGCAGGAGGAAGTCCCTCGGGTGCTCCTTAAGCCACCTGAACGCAAAGCTGTCTCTTGCCTGATGGGGATTCATGCGAACATCGCCGCACCTGAATGTCCACTGCTCGACAATGTTCCGGATGCTTGACGCTTGCAACGCGCGGCCTGCTCGATTGAGAAACAGATTCACTGAGGTTTTGCCATTGAGCAACTCGGGACGATACTTGGCTAGGTACTCTTCCAGTGGCTCGATCAAATGCTTCGGCAGTATCGCGCGCGCTTCGACCTTCGTCTTAGTTTCGGCGGGGGCAAAAGAGAACTGCCAGAACTCGGTTTCCGGATTCCGCGCTTGCTGATCGATGACCCATGCAGGTCTGTCGAGATCGGAAAATGGGCTGATCTTTCCTTTGAAGACATTCGGATTTGGTCCTCCGATCCTGCATTCCCGAATATTGCGCTGCCGCCACGGGAGAATGAGAAGCCATCTGATCAGCAACTCTTCGGTGGCAAGGCAAGCTGCATGGTGCGTGCGCTTCTTTCGGAATGAGGAGTTCACCTCGGCGTGAATTGCCATGGGGATGGTCTCGAAAATCTCATATTCGAGATACCTCGCGGCTTTCCTCTTCTTCAGTTCTGACTCGTCTTCAAGCGGGATGCTATCTGCGAGTGTCTTAAACCAGGAATAGTCTGTGCCGGCAAACTTCGGATGGTTCTTAACAACGGCAGCAATCATCCCAATCCGTGGCTTAATAGACAGCCCCTTCATGCCTCGCTCGTTGATCGACCACTCCACGAATCCTTCTACGACACTTCGCTGGACAAGCTCGGCAAATGATGTGAGCTGGAGACCGCGAATGTTACCGACCGGGAAAGTCCCCCGGCTCTGCCGGGGGACCCGAGCAGTTTGACATTTACGGGAGTCCATCCCAGAAACTCCAAACGTGAGCCGCCAAGCGCACGAAGAGGAGAATCA
>JAJYVR010000158.1 GCA_021791935.1 Acidobacteriota bacterium | reverse complement strand
CCGGACGTGCAACGGCTGCTGTATACAGGCAACAAGCTGCACCCCACGCAGAAGGCAGTCATGTCCCTGGTGCCGATCATCCGGGCATACTCGCTTCCCGGCGATATAGTCCTCGATGCTTTCTGCGGAAGCGCCAGCACCTGTGCAGCGGCGTTGCTGACAGGCCGCAAGTACATCGGCGTGGAAATGGATGCCGAGTATTTCCGGCAGGCTTCGGCCAGGTTGGATCGCGTCAAGGCGAGAATTGCTACCAAGCGACTCTCGCATTCACCCATTCCCACGTTGCCATGAGTGTGCCCGCATGCCCGTCGCGCATCAAGGCGAACCTGATCGTGAGTCGTTGTGATCGCTGCCTTGACCCACGGCGTGCCTGCGGATTTCTCGCCTTATGTGGTGGGAATGGCATATCCGCGCAATCTGCGCGATGGATTCGCTACCTTAACAGACACGCCTTATCCTCGCCGATTTGGTGAATTTCTATATCACAACACCTTTATCGGCAGCACGGAAATTTTGTCCCTCATTCGGAAATCTTTTCCATCGCAGACCTCCTACTTGGCCTTACCTTCGCTCCATGACGTGCAACGGGGAGCAGAACTCCACCGGCAGCGCACGGAAAGGAGCACACATGCATAGCATCCCTAGCTTGAAACGTCCGCATCTTCGCGGTCTACGACGCCGGTGGCCGAGGTGGGCTGCGCCATCGCTGCTGCTGCTGGCGGCATTGCCGGCCAATGCTCAGGTAGGCGGCGGCAGTCCGTGGGAAAACGCGGTCCAGGTGCTGGAACAAGCCTTCACTGGCCCTATCGCCACCGGCCTGAGCCTGGTGGCCATCGTGGTCGGCGGGCTGATGTTCGCCTACGGCGAAGGTCAATCGAAGCGCATGCTGGCCGGGATTGTGTTCGGCATCGGCATGGCGATCGGCGCGGTCAACTTCATGGCCTGGCTGTTTCCGGGGTAACAACAACCACCATTAACAGTGATGAGCGGAAAGGAGGTCGGCAGATGGCGGCAGGCGGTTCACGACAGAACAAAGTGCATAAAGCGATGAATCGCCCGCTGACCATTCTGGGCGCGGAGCGGCGGCTGTTCTTTGTTGCGCTGATGGCAGGCGGGGCCGTCTTCTCGCTGATGCATTCGCTGCTCGGCGGCATCTTGCTGTTCGTTGTCGGAGTCGTCATCGCCCGTATCGCAACGAAGCACGATGTCGAAATCCTGCGCGTGCTCTTCAATTCCGGCAAGTTCCGCAGGCGGTATGACCCCATGCAGTGGGAGCCAACGGAAATCAGGATCAAGGGGCGAAATGTTCAAGATTGAGCAAATTACGAAGGACTGGAAGGAAGCCGGGGCGTTCATGGCGCAAGTGAACCTGTACGGCTTCTGGGACGAGCACTGCTTCCTGACCAAATCCGGCGACCTCGGCTGTGCCCTGAAGATCGGCGGCATCGATGCCGAGGGCCTCGACCATGCCGGACGCGACTACGTGGTGAAGCGACTGGAGGCGGCATTGCGCTCACTCGATGAAAAGACGCGGCTGTATCAGGTGCTCTTTCGGCACAACCGTCCAGAGATACCGCACGCACAGTACGACAATCCGCTGGTGTGCGCGGCAATGGAGCAGCGTGCAGACTTTCTCACGGCCAAAGCAGATCGGCTCTATTCGGTAGAGATTTTCTGGATCGTGATGGTCAATGACAGCTACGCCAGGACCGGACTGCTGCACGCGCTGTCGCAGTTGCCGCAGCATCCACGCTCGTCCCTGCGGGACTTGCGTGCGCTGTTTTCGAGCAGCAAGGAACGCACGCTGTTGTATGCGCAGATCGAGCGCGACCGAATGCGGTTGCAGCAGAAAGTCCAGAGTTTGAGTGGGCAGCTCAGCGATCTCACCACGGTCGAGCTGCTAGGGGCGGAGAAAGCCTTCCGGCTTGTCCGGCGCTTCGTCAACTTCCGCCCCTCCAAGATCGAACAGTGCAGGCTGCACGGGATGCGGCATCTCGACTGGCAGGTGTGCGATTCGGAGTTGGAAGCGCATCGCGGCCATCTGCGCCTCGACGATTTTTATGTCCGTGTGCTGACACTGAAAGACTTGCCGAGCGAGACGCGGCCCCTGTTGTTGCACGGTCTGCTCGCTGTCCCGGCCAACTTCCATGTGGTCACGGAATGGCATCCGGTGGACAATGCTCGCGCACGCAAGGAAATCAACAAGCGCCGCCGTCACCACCACAACTCGAAAACCAGCTTTCTGTCCAACTTGCAGGAGCAGAAGCACTCCGGGCCGCGCGAGGAGCTGGTCGATGACTCGAAAGAAGCTGCTGTTGCCGAACTAGGCGAAGCGTTGACGGCCCTCGGCATGGAGGGAAAGTCCTTCGGCGAGTTCACGCTGACGGTGGTGATTTACGACGAAGACCGCGTCAAGGTTGAGTACGCCGTGGCTGAATTTCAGAAACTCTTCACCCAGCACGATGGCCTGTTGTACGAGGAACGCTACAACCTTCTGAACGCCTTCTTCGCCACGATGCCTGGCAACAAACAATTCAACCTGCGCAAACAGTGGGCACTCAATTCCAACTACGCCGACCTTTCGTTTCTGTTCAGCATCGATTCCGGCTCGAAGTGGAATGCACATCTCGAACGCGAACATCTCGCGGTCCTCGAAACCGCGCATGCGACGCCGTATTATCTCAACCTGCACTCGGGCGATGTCGCGCACACGCTGCTGCTAGGCGCAACGGGATCTGGCAAAAGCTTCCTGTTGAATTTTCTGCTGGAATCGCTCCAGAAATACAGTCTGCTGACCTTCGTCTTCGACCTCGGCGCAAGCTACGAGACGCTGACCCGTGTCTTCGGCGGCACGTATCTCAACGTTGGACTGAAAAACCCCGGCTTCTCGATCAACCCGTTTTCGCTTGCGCCCACGTACGAGAACCTGAATTTTCTCTACCTGTTCACCTGGGTCCTGATCGAAGCCCAGGGCAAGTATGCGCTAACGTCGGAGGATGAAAAGGCGCTCTATGCCGCTGTCGAGCGCGTATACCAGTTGCCGCTGGAAATTCGCACGCTGACGAACTTCGCGTCCATCCTTGGCCCACTGGGAGATCGGCTGCACCGCTGGACGCGTGCAGGGCAGTTCGGCCATCTCTTCGACAACGCCGAGGACACGCTGACATTCTCCCGTTTCCAGACCTTTAACTTCGATGGCTGGGCCGATGCCCCGGACGTGTTGGAGCCGTTGTTGTTTTACGTGTTGCACCAGGCATCGGCGGAGATCGAAAAAGCAGAGAACACCGCCACTTTTAAATGCTTCGTCATCGATGAAGTGTGGATGTTCTTGAAGAACGCCACTATCCGCGAGTGGATCACGCGTGCCGAAAAAACGTGGCGGAAGAAAAATGCCGCAATGGTGCTGGCGACACAGTCCGTGGTGGAACTTGCAGCGTCCGAGATGCTGCACATCGTCCATGAGTCCTGCCCGACGAAGATATTCCTCGCCAACCCGAACATGGATCGAAAGCTGTACGCCGAAGTCTTCCAGTTGAACGATACCGAACTGGAGTTGCTGGAATCGCTCGTTCCCAAGCGCGACCTTTTGCTGAAGCAGCCAGGCATCACCAAAAAGCTGCGATTGGATGTGGATGCACTGACGTACTGGATCGCCACCAACAACTCGCGCGACAACCTGCGCAAGCAGGAGTATTTCGCCCGCTACGGGCCGGAGCAGGGACTGCTGCGCCTGGCCCACGACCACCCAAACACAACTGCAACCCAATGAGGAGAACTATGCACACAAAATCTTATCTGACAGGATTGCTGGCGTTGGCGGCCCTGGCCGGGCACGCCCAGCAGACCGCCCGCATTGTGCATTACCACGCCAACGATATCGTGCCGATCCGAGCGAAGATGCACTACACCACGCTGATTGCGCTGCCGCCATCGGAGAAGATTCTGGAGGTCGCCACCGGCGATAAGGACTTCTGGATTTTGGATGCGGTGCAGAATTACTGTTTCCTGCACCCGGCCAAGGAAGGCATCCACTCCAATCTCAACCTGATCACCGACAAGGGCAACGTCTATTCCTTCACGCTCGATGATGTCGAAACAGCAGATCCCGATCTGAAAGTCGTGATCGAGCCATCCGATCCATCGACCCTCGCCAGGGTGCGCGGCCCGGAGAAGTTTGTGCCAGCATCCGACGTGACGGCGGCCCGCATCCAGGCGCAGGCCGTGGAACTCCACGCGCAGCAGTCTGTCGAGCAGTTTCGCGCCAACTACCCGGTCGAGCACCTGGCCTTCGACTACAAGTACAAAAATAAATCTCCCTTCGACGTCCAGGCCATCTATCACGACGACCATTTCACCTACATCAAGTCCTCGGCCCCGGAAAAGTTCGCGGTCTATGAGCTGAAAGACGGCAAGCCTGATCTTGTCAGCTTTCAGCTCAAGGACAACACCTACGTGATCGCGCAGGTCGTCGACAAGGGCTATCTCCAGATCGGCAAGAAAAAGCTCGCATTTGTGCGCAAGGCGCGCTAGGAGGCCCCATGCCAGAAGAAAAAGAAGCCCCAGAAATACAGCCTTCTGTTCCATCTCCCAGCAGGGCGAGTGCCTTGCGCGACCAGCGCGCGCAGCCACCCGGCGTGGTGGCAAAGCAGAGCCAGAGTTATCTGATCGCCGGATTGTCGGTGTTGATCCTGATGGCCGTGCTGTTCTCGAAGAACCATGCCAAGCCAGCGGCGAAAACGGTCGCGCCTGTCGCCACTGCTCCGACGACAGAAGCCAACCAACGCAATATCGAACGCTTCCAGGAAGACCTGACGGCGGAGCAAAGGCAGGTAGAGGCGCAGCGGCAGGCCGGCCAACAGTCAGCAGCGGGCACGAATCTCGAACCGGGTGGATTGAATGGGACAGCGACGGCTGCCAATGCACAGAGGCCGCTGGATAACCAGCCGCCCCGCGATCCGATCGCGGATGCGGAGAAGGCCCTGGCCTTCAAGTCGCGCTTCGCCTCGAATCTGGTGACACCGAGTGTCACTCCGTCGCATGACAACACGGCGCGCGGACCGTGGGAACAGAATCCTGGAACCAGCATGGGCAGTCCTCTTGCGCCAGCATCCCTTCAGTCGCAACAGATGCCGGGCGGTGTGCCGATTGGTGGGCAGGCTCCAAAGGCGGATGCTGTCAAGCATGCGCCTGAAGTGAATCTCAACTCCGCGCATGGCCAACCCTATGTGTTGTTTGAGGGCACGATTCTCGACACCGCGCTGCTGAACCGGCTGGTCGGCGATTTTGCCGGGCCGGTCAAGGTCATGGTCACCAATCCCGTGTATAGCCAGGACCGCCAGCATGTCCTGATTCCCGCTGGCACTTTTCTGTTGGGCGATGTCCAGAAGGTCTCGGGCTTCGGCCAGCGGCGGCTGGCCGTAAGCTTCCATCGCATGCTGATGCCCGATGGTTACTCGGTCGATCTCGACCAGTTTCACGGTCTCGATCAGGCCGGGGCGACAGGGTTGAGCGATCAGGTGAACAACCACTATCTACAGATATTCGGGGCCTCGATTGCCCTCGGCGTCATTTCGGGCGCTGCCGAGGCGACCATGTATGGCAGTGGCTACAACATCAGCGGTCCTGCCATGTATGAGCAGGGCGTGGCTTCGAGCCTCTCGCAGTCCGGTGCGGACGTGCTGGATCGCTTCATCAATATTCTGCCGACGATCACCATCCGCGAAGGCCATCGAATCAAGGTCTATCTGACGCAGGACATGCTGCTGCCAGCGTATGAAAACCACACCATGCCGGGGGATTTCTGATGCGCATCCTCACCCTCCTTCTCTCTGCATGTTTTTTCATGGCTGGTTGCGATACAAGCACGCAGCCTCCCAAGCCTTCACCTCTGCATTATGCACGCGTTGGCCCCAAGCAATGCGCGTTGGGCTGCTGCCGGTGCAAGCACCGGCCAGTCACCCGCGCCGTCCCAGCCAGAAAACACCAACCGCACTCGCATTGACGGAGTGCAGAGAGGAAGGTTGCCATGAAGTCAGTCAGAATGTTTGGTCTCATTTTCTCGCTTGCCATCCTGCTCACGCCTGCTGCGCATGCGCAGTTTGCCGTCTTCGATGCCTCGAATTTTGCCGAGGCCGTCGAGGAGTTCGGCCAACTGGAGCAGATGTACACCACGGCGGTCGAGACCCGAGACCAGGTCATCTCGGCCTACAACCTGGCCTACCAGATGTCGCAGATGCCGCAGGACATGGCCATGCGCTATCAATCGCAGGCCTCGCAGTGGACGAACCTGTCCGCGCCCAACACCTATGGCAACACCTCGGCCTGGGTGAACGCGCTCGATATCGGCTCGCCTTCGCAGGCGTCGCAGGGCTACCGCGATGCCGTGGTCCAAGTGCAGAGTTATCCGGGCGGAAGCCTGGCAGCGCAGGATACTGCTACGCAGGCCACCATCCAGAACCAGTATGCGACGTCGGAACTCGCGCAAGGGACGACGACCAGCACCCTGGCCACGCTGGGCACCATCCGCTCGAACTCGGAATCATTGGCGCAGAAATTGACGAACCTTGATGCCGATACCTATTCCACCGACCCAAGCCAGCAAAGCGAAATGGCGGTACTGGGCAAGATCAATGCCGCAACGTTGCTGCAGATTCACTCGCAGCAGGACACCAACCAGATCCTCGCCGCTTCGGTCCAGCAACAATTGGTTGCGCAGAAACAGCAGATAGATGCGCAGAACCGCGCCATCAACGAAGCGATTTACTTTCAGCAGAACTTTCCCAACACCATGCAACAGATCACCGGTGGCGTGAGCGATTCCTTGCACGCGATCTCACTCAGCCCGAATGGACATTGAGCCGAAGGACAGACTATGGAACCGAACCCTTTTACGTTTCTGAACCAGGCCATCGGCCAACTGCTTGCGACCAACAGTCCCGCGATCCAGACGATGGGTCTCGATATGTTTCGCGGCCTTGCCGTCATCATGATCGCCTGGTTCGGCATCCAGAATGCACTCTCGATCGCCCAGGGATTTTACGGCAGTTTCCACTTCGGCCAGTTCGCCAATTTGCTGTTGGTCATCTCGTTCGGTCTGGGGATGCTGACGTATTACTCTGCGCCCATTCCGGGCATGGGGTATAGCTTCAGCGAACTGATCACCCAGGAAGCCTTGCAGCTTTCGGGACAGATCGAATCGAACCAGACCCAAGTGATTGCCGACGCGATCACGCATGCCGAGGAACAACTGGGCCAGCCTCCCGGAGAGTTCGATTTCCACGAAACCCTGACATTTCTCGTGATCGCGATTGCTCTGGCCGCGATGCAGGCCGTGGCCTTCGCCGTGATTGCCTATGGGCTAGTTGCCAGCGCCGTCTGTGTTCTGATTGGGCCAATCTTCATTCCGTTTTTCATCGTGCCGAAGTTGGATTTCCTTTTCTGGGGATGGTTCAAGGCATTCCTTGGCTTCAGCTTCTATCAGGTCATCGCCAGTGCTTTCATTTTCATCTTCGCGAAAGTCCTGCTGGCGCTGCTCGGCGTCATCGGGCCAATCTCCATCTCGAATGCGTTCACTGTCCTGCCCGCCTTGATCGTGACCTTGTTTGTCTGCATCTTCGGGCTGTTCAAGATACCGGAGTTGACCGGGGCCATTCTGAGCGGCCGCGCCGGAACCTGGGTCAACCCGATGGGGAACTAACCATGTCAGAGAAAAACGCACTTCCAATTACCGATGCCGGGCGGAAGTATCTGGAAATCTACGCCGAGCCGGTCGTCGCCAACACCTATCTCAAGCTGGCCCTGCTGGTGCTTTCCGTCGTCGCGCTCGCTCTGCTGGCGCTCTTCTATCGCACGCAGAGCGCTGCTTTGCGGCTAGAGCAGAACTATGGTTGCTGTATGCCGTAGCCGCAGTGTCGGAACCATGCGGCGGCGTTGCCGGGGGTGATGG
>JAJYVR010000157.1 GCA_021791935.1 Acidobacteriota bacterium | reverse complement strand
CTGGAATCCTGCGGCTGCGATAGGCCGAATTCCACTGCAATCGGCATGACTGTGGCTGCACGGGATTGCGGAGACAGCTTCGCCATTTCCCCACGGCGCAAGAGACGCATTTCATCCAGGGAATAGGGCATCTGCCGTCCACAATCGAGGCAAACCTTGTAGCTCGACGCTTGCAACGTGAAAGGTCGACTCAGATGGCCATGACTGCAGCCAAAGAACATTTCATAGAAGAAGTCGCAGAGTGCGCTTAACCAAGACATCATCTCACCTCGCAAGCACCGCTACGGTATTTTGTAGGTTGCTTGCGCCTCCCCATGCTGCGTTCCCCGTGGATTACCTGGGCCGCTATGAGAAATAGATGCAAGTTGAATGCCACGGATACGTGTTCGACAACAATAAAATAAAAGAGGGCCAGATGGTTCCCGCTAACTCGTTGATTGGATTTAGAGGAACAAGAAGGACTTATTTGCCAGTATCCAAAGAAACAACAATCTTGCCAAAGTGCTGGCCCTGTTCTAGGTACCGATATGCCTCTACCGTTTTCAAAATGGGAAATACTTTTCCCACTACAGGCTTCAGTTGCGACTGCGCAATGGCCCGGTTCATAGCTTGCATCATGGCGTGGGAGCCGACATAGATGCCGATCAGGCGAATTTGCCGCATCAGTACCGAAGTAATCGCAAGCGTTTCTTCCACCCCGGAAAGAATTCCGATTTGCGCGATCGTGCCGCCCACGCGCACCGCTTTCATCGATTCTTTCAGGGTTCCCGAACCGCCCACTTCAACAATTAAATCCGCCCCTTCGCCATCCGTCTGTTTCTTGACCCAGCTAGACCATTCCGGATTGTTTTTGTAGTTGAGACCTTCATCCAGACCCAGGGTTTTCGCCTGCTGCAGTTTCTCGTCGCTACTGGAGGTGCCCAGCACGCGCGCGCCGACTAACTTGGCAAACTGCAACGCGAAGATCGAAACTCCGCCGGTCCCTTGTATGACAATTGTGTCGCCTGGTTTGGTCGCGGCCGCATGAAACAATGCATTCCACGCCGTCAACGCAGCGCATGGCAACGTCGCCGCTTCTTCGTAACTGAGATGGGCAGGGAAGTGTGTCACGCCATTTTCAGGCAGCACGATGTAGTCCGCCAACATGCCGTCGAGATCGCCGCCCAGCCCACCGCGCGATTTCGCCTGCGACGGACCGCCGTCCTGCCAGTGCTGCAGAAAAAGTCCGACGACACGGTCTCCCGGCTTAAAGCGGGTCACGCCCGTTCCAACCTCGACAACCTCGCCCGCTCCATCGGAGAGTGGGATGCGCGGCATCTGCAATTTGGGATCGTAATGGCCGCGGACCATCAATAGATCGCGGTAGTTCAGCGAGGTCGCATGGACCCGAATCAACACTGTGCCTGGGCCGCACGACGGAGTCGGCAGATCGACCTGCCGCAGATTTTCCAGCCCGAATTGCGATATTTGAAATGCGCGCATGAAAAACTCCTCGCCGGCCGTTGATCCGGCTGCACTCTCTATTCAAGCAGATGTTTCATTTGGCGGTGCGATTCAACCGCCAATCCGCTACTCTGTATATATATGGCGCGAGGATGGGAAAGTAAATCGGTCGAAGAGCAAGTGGAACAGCAGGCGGAACAAAGGGAACAGGCTGCGAAAGTAGCTTCAAAAGATGTGGTGAGGGCGGCTGGCGCGGAACAGGCGCGGGCCCGCCAGATGCTGCAACTGAAACGAGAGAGGATTCTGGCCGAGAAGACAAGCCATCCAGCGCGGCGTTCCGCGCTGCAATCCGCTTTGCAAGATATTGAAGCGGAGTTGCAACAACTGGGATGAAAAGATAAACCTTGGTCGCCTTGCGGATCGATTAATTCGTCCGGCGATTGAACAGCAGCGAATTTGCCTGGTCCACGCTGGTCAACACGACCTGCGCGATGTTGACGTGGGCAGGCCGCGTCACCGCCCACAGAATCGCGTCCGCAACATCTTCCGCCTGCAGCGGCGTCAACCCCTGGTAGACCTTTGCGGCGCGTCCCTCATCGCCGTGAAAACGCACCTTGCTGAATTCCGTTTCCACCATTCCAGGATCGATCGTGGTCACCCGCACTGGAGTGCCCAGCAGGTCTTCGCGCAATCCCTCTGTAATACGATTTTCCGCCGCCTTGGTTGCGCAATACACCGCTCCATTGGGATACGTCATGTGGCCCGCGGTTGAACCCAGGTTGACGACGTGACCCGCGCCCCGCTCCACCATGCCCGGAACCACCGCGCGCGTCACATACAGCAATCCCTTCACGTTGGTGTCGATCATTTCCTCCCAATCGTCCACGTGCCCTTCGTAGACTTTCTCCAGGCCCCGGCTCAGTCCCGCATTGTTGATCAGGATGTCGATGGCCCTCCAGGCTGCGGGCAATCCATCCACGACAGCTTCAACCTGCTTCTTGTCGCGCACATCGAGCGCGATGGTATGCACATCCTCCGCGCCTGCGGCCCGCAAATCAGCCGTCATCGCCCGCAGACGATCTTCTCGTCGCGCCGCCAGGAGCAATCGCGCTCCCGCACGGGCAAAGCTTTCCGCGCAGGCCGCTCCGATGCCAGAGCTGGCGCCGGTAATAAAGGCAATCTTGCCGCCCAGCGGCAGGTCTCTCGTACTTATGCTGGATGACTTGGTCATGCAACTCCTAACTAGGTTTTGTTCCTGGCAGCCTGTTCCGCCATGCGATATTGCCCGACGGCCCAATCCGTTTCGCCCATCCCGTTGCGCACTGCCGCGCTGAATTGTTCCTGCAAATACTCTACAAGCCCAAGTCGAATGCCAGCGGACTGCGTGGCTTCGCGCAACAATCGTATGTCCTTTTCGCCCAGCAGGATCGTCGCTCCCGGATGTTCCGGCGGATGCAGCATCACCCGTCCGTAGTTGAGATAGAACGGCGACTGAAACAGCGCTTCGTTCACCGTTTCCAGGAACAGCTCCGGGTCGAGGCCTTGCGCGGATGCGAAGACGAAGGCCTCGCTGAGCGTCTGCGCCATGGCGCTGATCGTAAAATTTCCGCCCAGCTTGAATGCATGCGCCTGCCACGGTTCATTCCCGACAATGGTCACTCCGCGCCCGATCGCACCCAAAACGGTGCGGACCTGTTCGAGCGTGGAATCGTCGCCTGCGGCCACGACCCACAATCGACCTTGCGCGGCGACATTCGGGCGTCCAAAGACGGGCGCCGCAACGTAACCCTGACTGGCCGCTGCATGGCTTTCCATCAATCGCCGCGACAGCGCCACACTCAGCGTGCCCAGCGCAATGTGGACGGCGTTGGGCCGCAGCGCCGCGAGAAAACCTTCCGGGCCGAAGGCGACGGCCTCCGTCGCTTCATCGTTGGCGAGCATGGTACAAACCGCGTCGCATTGTTCCACTGCGGCGCGGACGGAAGGGGCCAATGCCGCCGCCGGAATTCCTAGCTCCTGCAACGATTTTGGCGAACGGTTCCACACCGAGACCCTATGCCCGGCCAGCAACAGCCGGCCAGCCACAGCGGTACCCATTTTCCCCAGTCCGAGAAATGCAATCTTCATGGTTGTTAAAGATGCAGCGACGGAGCAGATTGCAGCTGCGTTATTAGTGTAACTTTGACGGTCGGCTGGTGACCGGTAACAGTGATAAGGATTTGAAAGCGAGAAACGATGAAACAATTGCTCCGGAGTGGGAAAACTATCTTGACTTACCCGATTTCTGGCAGTACCGTGGACATCAGAACGGTATCGTTCGCTTTCGAGAAGCATCCTTGCCTTTCGAGACGACGGGCATTTTCGGGCTGCGAAAGTTGATTGAGGAAAATAATGACACAGAACGGCGACGTTCAACTGTATCAGGTAGATCGCCTGAAAATTGAGGTTCATCCCACGCGTGAAGCCGCCGGCGTTGCCGCCGCCCAATCCGCAGCCAGTTCGCTGATGCGGCTGGCAAAAACGAACGCCGAGTTCGCAGTTATTTTCGCGACGGGAGCCTCGCAGATGGACACCTTGAAGGCATTGACGCAAACTCCGGGACTGCCATGGGCGCAAATTCGTGGCTTCCACATGGATGAATACATTGGCTTGAGCCCCGATCATCCGGCCTCCTTTCGTCGTTATCTGCGCGACAACCTGACGCAAAAGGTACAAATGAAGGAGTTTTTTGAGATCGACGGGTCCGCGTCCGATCCGGAGCAGGCCTGTAAGGAGTATGCGGAATTGCTGCGTACCGCGAATCCGCAATTGTGCTTGCTTGGCATCGGCGAAAATGGACACCTCGCATTCAACGATCCCGGAGTGGCGGATTTCAACGATCCGCTTGATGTGAAGGTCGCGCAGTTGGATACGACGTGCCGTCGGCAACAGGAAGCGGAAGGATGGTTTGGAAGTCTCGATGAAGTGCCCGAACGTGCCATGACCGTCACGATCCCCGCGCTGTTTCGGGTCCCCAAGCTGATCGCTTCTGTTCCCGGGCCACGGAAAGCGGCGATTGTTCGTCGCGCGCTGCAGGAGTCCGTTTCTACGGCCTGCCCGGCGACGCTGCTGCGCACTCATCCAAACGCCACGGTATACCTTGATAGGGAATCGTCCGCAGAGGCAATCGATCTTTTGCGTTTCTCGACGACGGCTGCTAGGGGTTAGTTCCGACTTCGAACGAAAATCTTTGCACTGGGGGAATCGATGGCCGAGAAGACACCGGAAGGGATCGATCGCCGCGCGTTTGTGAAGCAGGCCGGGGTTGCCGTGCTCGCGGCGGGCATGGATGCGCGCTCCTACGCTCGCGTTCTGGGCGCAAACGATCGCATTCGCCTTGGGCAGCTTGGCTGCGGGCAGCGCAGCCATGGCCACGTCCACATGGTGCAACTCGCTTCAAAACAGATGCCGGTGGAGACGGTTGCGGTCTGCGATCTGTGGACGCTGGCCCGCGAGCAGCGCGCCGCGCAGGTCAAAAAGGCTTTCAACCTCGATCCGCAAATGTTCAAGTACTCAGAGGAAATGCTGGCCCGCCCGGACATCGACGGTGTGATGATTGCCACCGGCGACTTTCAGCATGCCAAGCTGTGTACAGAGGTCGTTCGCGCCGGCAAGGATTGTTACGTGGAGAAGCCGTTCGCGAATGTGCTGGCCGAAGCCAAGGAAGCTCGCGCCGCCGTCAAGGCGTCCAAACAAGTCGTCCAGATGGGATCGCAGCATCGCACTCAGCCCTATCAACTTGCGGTGCGGGATATCGTCCGCTCCGGACGAATCGGCAAGATCGTCCACATTGAGCAGGAATGGAACGTCAACGAAGAGCGCTGGCGTTTTGTGCCGAACGATATTGGCGAAACTGTCCAGATGGACCAGGACCGCAACATGGAGTGGAAGAAGTGGATGCGGGACCGCCAATCTAAACTGCGTGAAGAAGACACGGATTGGAAGCGATGGCTGCTCGGCAAGCCTTACCAGCCCTTCGATCCGCATGTCTACCTGGAGTTTCGCCTCTATAAGGATTACTCCTCCGGCATCTTCGATCAGTGGATGAGCCACGGCAGCGATTTGGTGCATCTCTGGACGGACGAGAGCTATCCTGTCAGCGTGGTCGCCAACGGCGGCATCTACGCCTGGCCCGACGGTCGGCAAAATCCGGACACCGTGGTTGCCGCCGTCACCTATCCCAAAGGGTTTCTCTATACCTACAAAACCACCTTCGGCAACAGCTACCGCAGCTTCTCGCGGATCCAGGGCCGCGACGGCACCATCGCGAATTATGGCGGGGAAGGCGCTTCGTTCTTCGTCGTGAGTAAAGAAGGCGGCAGAGATGAAATGGATGGCTCCGTGAATTATTCGAAGCTCCCCATTGTGCCGCCGGCGCGCGAGCAGGAGCAGATTGTCCATGTCCCCGGCGCGCCCCCGCCGGACTCACGCGGCCCGGATGACGATGACGCGCATCACTTGATCAACTGGCTGACGGCCATGCAGACGCGCAAGCAGCCCGACGCGAACGTCGATCACGGTTTCTCCCACGCAATTGTGGTCATCATGGCGGCGCAATCTTATTGGAGCGGCAAGAAGCAGTATTGGGACCCGAAGAATGAGGAGATCCTCGATCGCCCGGTCGAGGTATGATCGCAACCCAGAATCGAGCGAAGCGAATTGGCGGCGAAGCACAATTGAATCGGAGGATGGCAAGCATGAAAAGAACGGTTCTTTCCTTAGCGTTACTTCTGGCATTCGCAGGTTGCAACAAGCAACCGCCGCCAAAGGCTTCCACTTCCTCGGGCGCCGCATCCGCCACCCCAGTCAGCGGGCCGTTCACTGCGCAGGAACTGCCCCAATTCGCCGCGCTCGACCCGATCGACACCCACACCCACGCCTTCCAGGCCGCACCCGCCTTGTATGCGATGCTCAAGCGGCTCAATCTGCATACGCTCGATATCACTCTGGTGGACGACTACGATCCGGAGCTGAAAGACCTGGCCAAAGAACGCAAGGACGCATGGACGGTTGTGCATCGCAGCAATGGATACATTGCCATGTGCAGCACGTTCGATCCATTCAAATACAACCAGCCCAATTTCGCTCGAAACGCAAACCGCATCATCGATGAAGATTTTTCGCGCGGAGCTGTCGCGGTAAAAATCTGGAAAAATGTCGGCATGGAAATCAAAGACGCGAAAGGCAACTACATCATGCCCGACAATCCCGTCTTTCAGCCGATCTTCAAAAACATTGCAGCCCACAACAAAACTCTGGTCGCCCATCTCGCCGACCCCAACACCATCTGGGAAGCGCCCAATCCCAACTCCGCCGATTACGATTACTACACCCAGCACCCTGAACTCTACATGTATACCAAGCCCGGCGCGCCATCGAAAGCTTCAATCCTGGTAGCGCGCGATCGTGTGTTGGAAGCGAACCCGAACCTGCGCGTAGTGGGCGCGCACCTGGGCAGCATGGAAGCCGACTTCCATCAGCTTGCGCAGCATTTGGATAAGTATCCGAACTTTGCCGTGGACCTTGCCGCACGCATGCCGTATGTTGAAATGCAGCCGCGGGCGGAGCTGATCGCGTTCATCGCCAAGTATCAAGACCGTTTGATCTATGCGACCGACAACGAGCTCAATCCGGATAGCAATGCCCAGGACGCCATGAAGGAATGGGAGAGCGTTTACGCTAACGATTGGCGGTTCTTTGCCACCAACGACGTCGTCGAGTACCACGGGCACAAGATCCAGGGACTGGCCCTTCCTCAGCCGATCCTTCGCAAGCTCTATCACGACAATGCGGTCAAGTGGTTTCCAGGAATTTTAAACGCAACGCATTGAGCCGCAGCCGGACGAGGTGACACTTGAGCGAGGGGCAGTCTGGCACGGCCATATCCAAACCTTCCGTGCGTGCCGGCAGAACTCGCTGGTGGATCGTCTGGACGCTTTTCTTTTCCACCGTAACCAACTACATCAGCCGCCAAAGTTTCTCCGTGTTGTCGCCGATGATTGCGGCGCAATACCACTTGTCCCACACTGACCTGGCGAGAATTCTGGGATCGTTTCAGATTTCCTATGCCATCACCTGGCTGATCGGCGGCATCGTTCTCGATGCGGTCGGCAGCCGCGTCGGGTTGGCGGCGGCGGCCATCTGGTGGTCGGCGATGAGCATCCTCACCGGCCTGGCCAGCTCCGTTTTCGGCTTCGCATGTTTTCGATTCATGCTCGGCATTGGAGAGGGTTTCAATTGGCCGGGGGCCAGCAAAGTTGTCGCCGAATGGTTTCCCCGCGAGGAGCGCGGCCTCGCCGTTGCCATCTTCGACAGCGGCTCCAGCGTCGGCGGCGCGCTGGCCGCATTGACCATTCCACTGATCGCATTGGCATTCGGCTGGCGCTGGGCGTTTGTCGCCTCGGGGCTGCTTGGGTTCGTCTGGCTCGCGGTCTGGCTGCGCGTTTACCATCCCCTGGATCGTCATCCTCGCGCCGGCGCGGAAGAAGTGGCGCTCATCAAGGCAGGCCGCGACGCCAAGCCCCTGACCACCGATCGCGGATGGGCCCGCTGGCGACGCCTCGCCAGGAATCGCAATCTTTGGGGCATCGTTCTCGGTCG
>JAJYVR010000156.1 GCA_021791935.1 Acidobacteriota bacterium | reverse complement strand
TTAGGGTACGACCCCAAAATCGACTTCATCGAGGGGTTGCGGCGCACCGTGGACTGGTATCGAGAGCAACACCAGGCCCAATCGTGCAAGGCGGTCGGCGCAAGAGCATAAAACAGGGTAAAAGAGCCGCGCTGGCTTTGGTTCACTGGTAACGGCGCAAACTTGTGGGGGAGCCGCAGGTTCAAAGTTGAAGGATTGTGCGGGATAGTTGAAGGATTATGCAGCGTGCTTTCTGCGGCAAGTGCTTTGACTGCAACTGGATGAATGGGAAACCTCATCTCGTTTTCGTTTCCACTGCGGATTTGAGGAAAAAACGAGGAACGGTTGCCGTCAACCGCGGGCGATGAGGAAAATACATTGCCTCGATAAAGGCGTGGGAGGGAGTGCTGCTCTCTATTTTATCAACTTCGGAACAGTTGAAGCGCCAATAACAAAGAAGCGATTTTCTCGTGACAGGCGACCGGCATGGTTCCTCCGCGGCCAACCATCCTGGCCTCAGGCCTCGCCACGGGGACGCGCGCCGACCGCGCTTCCATCGGCCACCCGGCAACGCGGAATGCCAGGGCGCTTGCAGGAATCCATTCACCTTCAACCCGGTTCCCGCCGGTTGGCAGCCCTGGATGAGTGCGTTGCCCTGAAGTCGACGATCAAGCCGCATCAGGTCAACAGAAGCCGACTTATCATTACCAATTGCATTAGGGCGTCGCACGAGCCCCGCTCAAAAGTGATTAGGCCGGGTGTGACTAACTCGGCGCACTATCGACTAAAGCCAATTATCCCACGTAATCTCTGAGTCGGTGACGATCGCCCTGATGCGTGCCATTTTATCTGTTGTGAGCAAGATGAGGCCACGCTCCCAGGCAGAGGCGGCTATCCACACGTCATTGATGTTAACGCCAAGTGCAACCAGATGCGCGTCTGTTGAGATGCTCGCATTCGCTGGTGGCGTGCGCTTCCAAATTCTGCCAATGATTTGCCCGTAGTAAGACTTTGTGTAGTGCGAAACCGGCACACTATAAGGAACTATTTGCAAGTCCAAGAATTGCTCCACTTGGTGCCGACGACACAAGTCTCCGCTTGTCATTTGATGGCCCGCTGATATTTCCCCAAGTGTGATCGCCGAAAAAAATATGAGCGTATTCTGCGGCAGGGAGGTCATCTTTTGAATCAGGGACTGATTCTCCGCCTCCCATGCAGCGACGTGATTTGTATCCATCAGATAACCGTTCACGTGCGAGACGCCTCTCTCCTCAGTTTCAGCAATTCTCCAACTGTAGACGCCGCAAAGTTAGGAGATAAGTACTCGGCGAGCGGAAAGAACACCTTTAGGTCTCTCGGAAAATATTCTGAAAATGAATGGGCGATTGGACGCTCTTGACCCCTAAAGAAATCGAGTAGCTGGCGTTCTACTCGCGGAGGCATTCTGTATCCCGAAAGAACAGTGGCATCGATCCGCTTCAGCACAGCTTCCGGATCGCCTTTCATCCCTGCGAGCGGTTCTGAAGTTACCCTCTGGTATTCCTTAACAAGTCCACGTAGCTCTGTCCTCTGTTCCTCAGTAAATATTGGGACAGGGACTTGCATTAGCGTTTCCTTTGTCACATCAGTCTTGCCTTCACGTGTAGCGACGAACGCATTTGCGACCGGGGAATTTAAGACAGCTGCCAAAAGGAATTCGTCGAATGTTTCCGTTTTTGGCCACACTCCAATGTAAGTTTGATAGCAAGCAAGGCCGACGCTGTCGGGAAATGCAGCAATCCGCCAGTTACCACGCGACCGCGCTGCCTTGTTAAGAATTGCTTTCGGTTTTTCCCAAGCATGTTTCCAGGCATTCGTTCGCTGCAATTTTGCATCAAAAGCGAGGTACGCATAAGGCGGCCTTTCAAAGATGAAGAAGTTCGTTTTCGGTCCGATTCCCGCCCTGAAATGTTCTGCCGGTTGGGACTTGATTAGTGCAGACCTATTGCCAGTCTCTTTGCCCTTTTCCGTTAGTGGAAGCTCCCACTCGATGCCACGATGCAGGTCCGCAACTTCCTCCAGTTTCGGGTAGGTTAGGAGGAAATCCCAGACCTCGGGAAGCTCTGGAACGAGGAGCGAAGTCTTCGCATCATCTACCGGCGATTCCGTGCTGTATTCGCTTGAGACTTCGTGCATTTCCTCGAACTGAGACCACGCATCCGCACTGTCATTTACCTTGCGGTTGACAACGCGACATACCCGGTGCGGAATTGGATCGGACGCAATCACGAGTGCGATTTCGGAGTCGGCTTCGAATGCCCGATCTGGCAGCAAGGTGATCTCAATCGTGGCAAACCTATTTGCCAATTGCTCACGCACCGCTGAGTATCCGCCTCGTCCGTCTATAAATGTTCTTGGCATTACGAAGCCGAGGACGCCTTGCGGATGCAGCCATCGAAGCGCTTGGCTTAGAATCGCTGCTGGTCGTTGAACGAATTCTTTGCCGGACTGTTGCCGCTCGTGGGGTTCAAAATAGCTATATGGCGGATTACATAAGACCACTCCAGCCTGCTGGAGCAATCCAGACGAGACGCGTTCATGGAGCACGTCACCCATTTCAATGTGCCAACCGTTCGGATTCGGAAAGTCGGCCAGAGTCAATGCCAATTTGCTTATTTCGACGGCAAATGGGTCCGATTCGATTCCCACTAGATGCTGAACGAAATATCGATGTCTTTCTACCGCCGAAGAGCCAAATAAGTTCTGTCGTAAAACGTTCATGGCGCCGATTAGAAAGACGCCGCTCCCTGAGCAGAGGTCTAATATGATGCGCCTGTCATCGCCGGTGTGATCAAACGGTATTCTCTCTACGATATACCGGACGATACTTCTCGATGTACGGTGGATACTTAGCTTGCGTTTCGTTTCGTCATCCACAAGTGTGTTAGCCCAAATCTGGGCCAGAACTTCAACCGATAAGTTTCTAAAGTCGAATTCCTTCCAGATTCGATCTGCGGCGATTTGTCTGGCCTTGTGATTGAGGAGGCGCGGTACTTCTTCGCCGTAATGTCTTGCCACAACCGCCAATAGCTGATCGGCATCGCCCGACAGTTTGGAAAAAGGCCGGATCTGCCGGTCGTAGAACACCTTGGCCGTTAAGGTCCAAAAAAGTAGCTTGAATATCTGCGAAGGATTTGGTTCATGGCCGTGAGAGCTTACGTACGTCTGCCGGACTTGCGACAGAGTCTCACGTAAGAGCGGATCCAGCTTGGCTTGAATCCTCTCTTCAAGCTCCGGCAGCAGCCCAGAAAAAAGCCCTAGCTGCTGATGCCATTGATATGAGCCTATGTTCTTGAGCCGAAGCAACTCCTGCGGTCGCCAAACAGAGGCACGAGTCACAAGCATCTCATTTAGGCGGTTTGATCGGTAAGTATCGACTAGGCCATGCCCGTCCGGTTTGCGGGAAACGGACCACTCTCGAATTTCTTCGCCATCAATTTCCAAGATTACTGGGGCGCCAAGAGCGCGGCACTTGTTTACGAGAGATTCGCGCCGGAGGCCGTTTGCGCGTACGACACCAATGCAGGCCGAATCGTAAGAAATTGGAGTCTGGCCGAATGCAGCCGCCGCCACACTCCACTCGTCCCCATCTGATGAAAACCAATCGGCAAACTTGTAGTTTTTTTCCAACAGAGGGCCTCTGTAGCCCAGACTTCCGAGGCCCTCGACGAGAATGGAAAAAGTGTCGTGAGTGGAATTCATGTCGGCGGCATCACCCAAGCATTAGGATACATGTCATTTTAGCAATACTCAAGCTAAATAGCTAAAAATAAAGGACTTGTGTAAGTTGCTCAATCGTCAGCACTTAGGCGAACAAAATGCAGAAGTTGTACCACGATTCGCGCTGAACGCCCAAACCGCCAGAAATCCAAGACCCACTGGTTCGGATTGGTCCTGAAAAACGCGGTTCTCTTCAGCAATGCATCGGCATAGATGCATAATCGCGAAGGCAGTTATCCACGCAGAATCTCTGGCTTGGACGGGGAGACGCGGGTGGTTATGAAAGACCAATTCGGCACTGTCAAGTTACTTTAGTGTTTTGACTCTGGCGCGCAACCCTCCAATGATTGAGGAAACAAGCTTCAATCGCCCCCCCGGTGTCGGATGCACGCATCTCTCAGGCGTCTGGCCTGTTGCCTTACGCTTTTCCTGCCGATGGTTCTCGACGCGCCTGCGCCGGCGCAGACGGCTACGCCCAAATCTTCGCCCTTTACTTTGCATGGCAACGCAGGCCAGCGGCGCGCTCAGTCCTTCTTGTTGCCTCGGGTCGTCCGTGGGCACTCGCCGGCGGCGCTGCGTCTCCGCGGAATGCGGCAGCGGCTGGCCATGCCGCAGCTGCAATCGAGCGACCAACCATGGCAACCGGTCGGACCGGACCAGATTGTTACGTCCCAATTTGGCGATGTGACGGGACGCATCACGTCCATCGCAATCGCCCCGTGGGACGCCTCCGGCAACACGGTCTATCTTGGATCGACGGGCGGCGGGGTCTGGAAGTCGACCAATGCGGCATCCAGCGATCCGACAACGGTGACATGGCAGCCGCTCACGGACGATCCTCCGGCATATTCCGGCATCAACATCACTTCTCTCAGCATCGGCGCGGTCAGCGTGCAGCCCGGATCGAGCCCCAACGGCGTCGTGTTGGCAGGTACCGGCGACCCGAACGACGTACTCGACTCCTATTATGGAGCGGGGATCCTGCGTTCCGGCGACGGCGGCGCCACATGGGGCCTGATCACGCAGAGCAGCGATGGATTTTCCGGCGGCCTGACGAACTACAGCTTCGCCGGAGACGCCTTCGCCGGATTTGCGTGGAGCACGACCAGCCCCAGCCTGATCGTCGCGGCCGTCACGGATTCCTACGACGGCTTCATCAACAACGTGAATAACATCAGCTACAATAGCGGCGCGAACAACGTGGCGGAGGCAGGACTGTATTACTCGACCGACGCCGGAAAAACCTGGTACCTCTCCACCATTGAAGATGGACCGAACCAGGTGATCCAGTCCTCCCAGATCACCTTGCCGAGCGCCTTCCCCGGAGTGCCGGCGACGGCGGTGGTGTGGAACCCGATGCGGGCCATGTTTTATGCCGCCGTGCAATTCCATGGGTACTATCAATCGCCCGATGGAGCGACATGGACGCGCATGGCGAACCAGCCCGGCGCCTCGTTGACCACGGGGAATTGTCCGGCAAATCCGGGTACTAACGGTAGCAATTCTTGCGCGATTTCTCGCGGCGTACTGGCGGTGCAACCGGTCACGGGCGATATGTTCGCGCTGACCGTGGGTACAAACGCTCTGAACTTGAACAATGTGGATGAGGGTCTGTGGCGGGACATCTGCAATGCAGGCGCAAACGGGTGCGCGAATCCGACGGTGCAGTTTGGGACGGAGATTTCCGACACCGCGCTGGATGCCGCAAATGGAACGATTCCCGACGGTACGTACAACCTGGCCCTGGCCGCGGTCCCCAACGGCTCGGACACGCTGCTGTTTGCGGGAACACAGGACATTTTTCGATGCAGCCTGGCGGCCGGCTGCGCGTGGCGCAACACGACAAACACTTCCACGTGTGTTTCGGGTCGAGTGCCCCCGGCGCAACATGCCGTAGCGTTTTTGGGTTCGCCGGCTGGCCAGACGCTGCCGCTGCTGTATTTTGGCAACGACGGAGGATTGTGGCGCTCGACAGATGGCGTGGACCAATCCGGGGCCGTGTGTGCCACGAGCGATGCCGCACATTTTCAGGACCTGAATGGAGGATTGGGCTCGCTGGCGGAAGTCACCGGCTTGGCGAACAGCCAAAGCGATGCGAACGCGGTGCTGGCTGGGTTTGGAGTGAATGGCACCGCGGCAATGACGAGCAGCGGTCAGAGCGTATGGCCACAGCTTTTGAGCGGCGAAGGCGGACTGACCGCCATTGACCCCGCCAATCCTGACAACTGGTATGCGACCCTGGGCCCGTATGTCGCCATCGGACAATGCATTCAGGGCGTCAACTGCACGGCGACAGGTTTTGCGCCTGCGATCGGCGCGACTGAAACCGGCGGCGATCAGGCGTTGCTCTTCGCGCCCTATCTATTGGACCCGGCGGACAGCTCGAACATGATCGTTGGAACTTGCCGAGTGTGGCGCGGCCCTGCGAGCGGCGGCAACGGGTGGAGCACGGCCAATGCAATCAGTCCGATGCTGGATGGTGTCGCGGAGCCGAACTGCAACGGAAACGCATTGGTGCGTTCCCTGGCGGCCGGCGGCGCAAACGTGCAGCCGGGTACAGGTGCGGAAAATAGCGGCTCGCAGGCGATCTACGCAGGGATGGCGGGGCTGCTGGATGGCGGAGGCGCCATTGTAGGCGGCCATCTGTTCTCCACCCAGACCGCCAATCTTGCCAACGGGACTGCCAAGTGGAAGGACCTGGCGCTTTCGCCCGTCGCCAATGAGCAACTCTATAACGGAATCTTCAACCCTTACTTCTTCGACGTATCGTCGTTGTACGCAGATCCGCACGACCCCACAGGCAACACGGTTTATGCGACCATTCAGGGCTTTGGCGTTCCGCATCTCTATCTGTCGACGGACGGCGGCGCGGACTGGAACAACATCTCGAAAAACCTTCCGGATCTGCCGCTGAACGATGTCCTCGTCGATCCCAACAATGCGAATGTGGTCTATGTTGCATCCGACGGAGGCGTCTTCGTAACTCAGAATGTCGCGAACTGCGAACTGAGCGGAGGACAGTGCTGGAATGTCCTGGGGACGGGCCTGCCCATGGCCCCGGCGGTCAAGCTTGCATCGACGCCGGCGGATGGAGGGCTTCTGCGCGTGGGCACGTACGGTAGAGGCATATGGCAGGTCCCGCTGTTGAGCGGCGTGCCGCAAACCGCGATGACTTTGACGCCATCGACGCTGACGTTTGGCGGGCAACAGGTGCAGACTTCAAGCAGCCCGCAAATCGTGACTGTGACCGACACAGGGAGTACGGCCCTCACGGTGGGCGTCATTTCGGTCACCGGAGACTTTCTTGAAACCGACAATTGCAGCAGCGCCATTGCGCAGAACGGCGCCTGCCAGATTTCGGTGACGTTCAGTCCGTCGACCTCCGGAACGCGAACGGGAACACTGACGGTACCCGGCAATGTCCCAGGCGGTCAGGAAAGTGTCGCCCTGACCGGGACCGGCACCACGCAGTCTTCCATTGTTCTGCTGCCGAACAGCGTGAATTTTGGCGGACAGCAGGTCGCTACAACTTCCGCGGCACAGCAGGTGACGATTTCAAATACCAGCGCGGCCTCGATCGCACTTGCCTCAGAAAGCGCGACCGGATCGTTTGCAATCCAGACGAACACCTGCTCCTCCGCTCTGGCCGCAAATTCCGGCTGCACGCTGGCGGTTGTTTTTCAACCCACCGTGGCCGGGCCTGCCAGCGGCGTGCTCACGGTGGCGACCGGGCAAGGGACGGAAACGATCGGCCTGGATGGGAACGGAGAGAGTCCAGCGACGGACACGTTGTCGCCGACTTCGCTGATTTTTCCGGCAACTCTGGAAAATACAGCGAGCGCGCCGCAGTCCATTACGCTGACAAATAGCGGCGGAGTTCCGTTGACAGGGATTCAAGTGCAGGCATCGGGCGATTTCGAAGTCGCAAATGGATGCGGAGCTTCGCTGAACGCGCAGTCTGCATGCACGCTGACGGTGCAGTACACTCCGCATGCCGTTGGCCCAGAGACCGGCAGCATTACGATAACGGACAGCTTGCGCAACCAGGTTGTGTCGCTCAGTGGAACTGGGACCGCGCCGGCGACGGACACCCTGTCGCCGACATCCCTGACTTTCCCAGCGACTCCGGTTGGGCAAAGTGCGACAGCACAAACCGTGACGCTGACGAATTCCGGCGGCGTGGCCTTGACGCAACTCGGCATTCATTCGGTCGGCGCAGGATTCAGTGAGACCAACAATTGCGGCAGCACGCTCGCGGCACAGTCCGCCTGCACCATCATCGTCGTCTTTCAAGCTACGTCCGCTGGAAGCGCAACCGGACAGATCGACGTGTCCGACGCGACTCGGACCCAGATCGTTTCCTTGACGGCTTCAGGGCAGACCCCG
>JAJYVR010000155.1 GCA_021791935.1 Acidobacteriota bacterium | reverse complement strand
ATAATCGTTTTCATGAAGGCTTCTCCTGATCCAGCAGCTTCTGGTCCTCTTACCCAAAGCTAATGGATCGCTGAAGCCTTCGTCCTTATCCCATCAATCCTTTGTGCGCCTCTTGCGCAAAGGGTGGGAGAGCACGACTCTTTCTCCGACCGTCAACACCCTGACCGAAAATGCTTTAGTGTCCGGAGTCTTAAATTCGTTAAAGAAATAATCTTCGGTAATCTGTCGGAAAGAAATAACCTTCACTCATCTGTCGGAAAGAAATAATTTCTGGCCTTGTATCAGGGCACGGCTTCAAGAGCCTGCCCTGAGCGCAGCCGAAGGGTGCCGTAAACAGGCGCAATTTTCCGGGGCTTTAGCCCCTGAGTGCTGCTGTTCGAATCGCCTCCATTCATCGACTTTTTGAATGAACTTCAGACCCGGCGGAATTGTCATCCCCCCGCCCGTTGCCAAACGAAAAAGCCCGCGATCATGCGGGCCCTGGGCGATTGCCGAAATTTTGTGGAGGATCTACTGGTGGAGCTAGTCGGGATCGAACCGACGACCTCGCCATTGCGAACGGCGCGCTCTCCCAAACTGAGCTATAGCCCCACGTGACCTATCGTTCGTAGTGTATCAGCGACGCGGGAAATTCCAAACGATTCATGGTCATTTTTCTACGCTGAAATAGTGGTCGATCAGGTAGTCGAGAAGTTGCATATCGAAATCGTGAGTGTTCTGCCTGGCATCCTGCGCGTCCGTGTTGTAGGCCACGATGTACGCCCTCTTCGAGGCGGGATCGAGATAGAAATTGCTTTGGAACCCGTTCTGCGATCCGGACTTCCCAATCAAACGCAGCTTGCCGTCGGTATGGACGAAAAAACTTCCCGCAACAAAGTCATGGGCCCCGGCGCGCGAGGGAAAATCGGCATCGGGAGCCACCGGCAGGAGCGGCTTCCACATTTCTTCCAGCGAGGAACGCTTCAGGATCGCGTCATATTCCGCCTGACGCGCTGGATCGCCCAGCAGAAACTCCAGATACTTCACCATGTCCGGCAGCGGAGCGTTCAGGCCGCCATTTGAGCGCGTAATTCCCGTATCGAAGTCGAAGGGATCTTCCGTCAGCTTGCCGTCGTGCAGGTCGTAGCTGTGCGATCGATATCGCAGCAGCGTGTACGGACTGCGATCGAAATACGAGCGGTCCATTCTCAGCGGTCCCAGCACATTTTTCTCCATGTACGCCTCATACGGTTCGCCGGAAACGCGCTCAATAATTTCGCCCAGAAATACCACCGCAAGGTTGGAGTAGCCGAAGCGCGAACCGGGCGCGAAATGGATGCCGGTATACGGCAGCATGGCGACAATCTGCGACCATTGCGTGGGCTCGAAGGGCTGCCACGGCTCGCTTCGCCACGGCCAGGTGGCATCGCGGAATCCGCTGGAATGGGACATCGCCTCCCGAATGGTGATGGCGGAGATGGGGCCATAGGGATCGTGTACCGCAGCCAGTTCCGGAATGTACTGGATCAGCGGGTCATCGAGCGACAGCAGGCCATGATCGCGAAGTTGCATGATCGCGACTCCGGTAAAGGTCTTGGTAATCGACGCCCAATGGTAGGTGGTATTTTCATCGACCGGTTGCGCCGGAGAGAGGTCCTGCCGCCCGTAGAAATCTTGAAATACGATGCGTCTCCCGTGCAGCAACACCAGGCTGCTGCCGACAATCCCATTGCGCTTGAGTCCGGACTCATACATCGATTTGAGCCCCGCGAGATTCTGCGCCGAAAACGACTGCGCGCGCAGGTCCGCCGTCGCCAACAGGCAACCCAAAATAAGCAGAAAAAGCCGCTTCATTCGCACCGGAAAACCTCGACAGGATTCATCGATGGATGCCATGCCAGGCCGCTGTGCGCCGGATTGCGTCGACCAAAGAAATCCCATCCGTCAGATTGAGACATTTCTTTGCCGCCTGTACAGAGGGCACGTAACGCTGGACAGGAACGCCGGGACCGACGGTCCGCTCAATCTTGATTTCCATTCCCGGCTGAATGGCGGCGGCAACCGCTTCCGCAACTTCGCGAATACTCAGGTCGTGTTCCGATCCCACATTGAAAGCGCGCAGCGAATCCCCCCGAAATAAGATGGTCCATAGCCAGATCGCCAGGTCGGCGGCGTACATGTACGAACGCATCGGCGTCCCGTCCCCTTGAATCGCGATCGGCCCTCCGCGCATGGCATCGCGAATGAAATTTCCAATGGCAAAATGAGCGTCCAACGGAAGGTGGGGGCCGACAAACGCAAAACAGCGGGCAATTTTGCATTCCATCTGCGTGCGGTCTGCCGAAAGACTGCACAGCATCTCCGCCATGCGCTTGCCTTCGCCGTAGACTGAGCTTGCATGCAATAGATCGGGAGCGCCGCCATAGTCCTCGGCAATATGGGTCATGTCGGACGGCTGGCGGCCGTATACCGCGCCGGAACTGGTCAGCAGAAATTTCTCTGTCCCATGCGACTCGGCAAACTCCAGGCATCGCCGCGTCCCCTCGACGATCGTCGATAGCAACTCCGTGGAAGGGTCGCTGGCCAGCGGATTGGCGGGACTGGTCCGGACCGACTCCGTCGCCGCGTGAATCACGAAAGGGAATTCGCCCGCGGGAAACGCGAAATTCCGCACATCGCCTTCCAGCAGCTCGATGGCGGCATCGTTGGCAAGATGCGGCGCCCGTTCGCGAAACTTCCGCGCCGACCGCGTCAGAACAACTGCCTGGGCCCGCAGATGGAAGGCGCGGTTGGCAGCCAGGAAACTCTCCAGCAGCCAGCAGCCGAAGAAACCTGTGCCCCCCGTGATAAAAATGCGGCGACCGCGCAATTCTTCCCACAACGTCGCATTGTTTTCTAAAATGTAGTTCAGGTCTGCGGCGGAAACCGGCGGCGCGGCGTGCAAAGGGTTCGTCATCGATAAAAGTGTATACTCCGCTGCATCGGGAACAGGGTAAAGTTGCATCTATGCACAAGGAAATCGCGTCACGGTGTCGCGATGACGTGCCAGGTCCCAGGGGAAGAGGGTCGCAATGACGATGCAAGAACATGGCGCGGTAAAAATCGGCAAAAAACTTATCGGCGACGGGCAGCCCTGCTACGTCATCGCGGAAATCGGTATCAATCACAATGGCAACCTGGACATTGCCAAACGCCTCATCAGCGTCGCCGTGGCGGCGGGATGCGATGCCGTCAAGTTCCAAAAGCGCACCGTGGATGTGGTCTATTCCGCGGAGGAACTCGCCCGTCCGCGCGAAAGCCCGTTTGGCGCGACCAATGGCGACTTGAAGGAAGCCCTCGAATTCGACGCGGACGATTTCGCCGAAATCGACGCGTATTGCAAGGCCGTCAACATCCCGTGGTTCGCCTCCTGTTGGGATGAGGGCTCGGTCGATCTGATTGCCGAATTCGACGTGCCCTGCTTCAAGGTTGCCTCCGCGTCGCTGACCGACGACCACTTGCTGCGCCACACCCGCTCCAAAGGCAAGCCGATCATCCTGTCGACCGGCATGAGTACCTATCAGGAGATCGATCGCGCCATCGACGTGCTCGGCAAGCAGGATCTGGTTGTGATGCACAGTTGCAGCACCTATCCCGCGTATTACGAAGAGCTGAATCTGCGCGCCATTCCGACCATGAAAGAACGCTATAAGCTGCCCATCGGCTACTCCGGCCACGAGACTGGCATCGCTTCCAGCGTTGCCGCGGCCGTGCTGGGCGCCTGCTCCGTGGAGCGTCACATCACGCTCGACCGCTCCATGTGGGGCAGCGATCAGGCGGCGTCTCTGGAACCGAATGGAATCACGCGGCTCATTCGCGACATTCGCCTGGTGGAGCAGTCGATGGGAGACGGCGTGAAGCGCGTCTATGAACGCGAACTGCCGATCATCAAGAAGCTGCGCCGGGTCGGAGCGGGAGTTTGATGAAGGACATCCGTGCCATCGCTCTCGATGTCGATGGCGTTCTGACAGATGGCGGCGTCTGGTGGGGCCCCAACGGCGAGGAGTGGAAGCGATTTTCCTTTGCCGACATTATGGGCGTGTCGAACGCCTGCAAGGCGGGCCTCATCGTCACCTTGATCTCCGGCGAAGACAGCCCGCTGGTCGACCGCTTTGCGGAGAAGTTTCAACTCGCCGACATCGCCAAAGGCTGCCGCGACAAAGCGAGCGCTTTGCGCGCGTTTGCAGAACGGCAGCAGCTTCCGCTCTCCGCGATTTGCTTTATGGGAGACGACATCAACGACATTGCCGCGCAGCAGATTGCAGGCTTGTCCGCTGCTCCCGCGGACGCTCACGCATCCGTTCTGGCCAAGGCCACCTTCATTGCAAAAAACAACGGCGGCAACGGCGCGGTTCGAGAATTGATCGATGCCATTCTCGCCGCAAAACAAGAGGATGACGTTTTTTCTTCGCTATAACGACGTGTATTGGGTGCCCCATCCTGGCCGCGCTGTTTGCGGCCAGGGTGGGAGAGCAAGAATTCAATCCATTGGCATGATCGAAATAATTTCTCCCGCAAGGAAGAACATACAATGCCGAACTTTCCGATAAAAAAATATGCCAAAACTTTCAGATTATTTAGTCCAGTTCGTCGCGGACCAGGGCGTCCAGCACGTTTTCCTCGTCACCGGCGGGGGCGCGATGCACCTGAACGAATCGCTCTCACGGTGCAAGTCGATTGAACCCGTTTGCAACTCGCATGAGCAGGCCAGCGCGATCTGCGCCGAGGCCTACGCCAAGGCCACCAACTCTCTTGGAGTCGCCATGGTCACCACCGGCCCCGGCGGCACCAACGCGGTCACGGGCGTCGCCGGAGCGTGGCTCGATTCCACCCCGGTCCTGTTTATCTCCGGACAGGTGAAGCGGCCCGACCGCATGTTCGACGCGGAAGGCAAGCCGCTCGGCATGCGCCAGCTTGGCGTGCAGGAAGTCGACATTGTCTCCATCGTGCGCCCCATTGCCAAATATGCCGTCACCGTTCTCGATCCCTGCAGCATTCGCTATCACCTGGAAAAGGCCGTGTATCTGGCGCGCACCGGCCGCCCCGGTCCGGTGTGGATTGACGTTCCGCTGGATGTGCAGGCGTTTCCGCTGGACGATCTCTCGGCCCTCAAGGGTTTCGATCCGGCACAGGAAGGACCGCCCGACGCCGACGCGACGACTGCAATACAAGATCAAGTCCGCCAGACAATCGCCGCGCTCAACAAATCGGAACGTCCGCTGCTGTTTGCCGGCAATGGCATCCGCCTCGCTCGCGCGGAAAAGGAATTTCACGAGCTGCGCCAGTTGCTGAACATTCCTATCGCCGCCACCTGGTGCGCCGCCGATCTGGTGCCCAGCGATGAGCCGCTCTATGTGGGCCGTCCCGGTTCCGTGGCGGCCCGCGGCGCGAATTTCGCGCTGCAAAATTGCGATTTTCTCCTGGCCATGGGCGTCCGCCTGGACTTTGCCATCACCGGCTATGCGCCCGACAAACTTGCCCGCGAGGCCCACAAGGTGGTGGTCGACATTGACGCCGCCGAGCTGGCCAAGTTGCATCCTCACATGCAACAGCCAGTCCGCGCCGACGCGCGCGCATTTCTAACGGAAATGTTGCGCCAGCGGGATGCGATTCGTCCCCGCGACCGCGCCGCCTGGGACCGCCGCTGTGCCGACTGGAAGACGCGCTACCCCGTAGTGACGGAGGAGCATCGCAACCCGGATACCCAGGTCAGCATTTATCATCTGGCGGAGATCATTGGCACGGAAACCAACGCCAACGACCAGCTTGTCTCAGGCAGCTCCGGCGCCGGCATTGAGATTTTTTTGCTGGCCTGTCCCACGCGCACCGGCCAGCGCATTTATCACACTGCGGGTCTCGGCAGCATGGGCTTTGGCCTGCCCATGTCCATCGCCGTTTGTCTTGCGGCGGGCCGTCGGCAGACGATCTGCGTCGACGGGGATGGCGGTTTCCAGTTCAACATTCAGGAGCTGGAAACGGTCGCTCGCCTCAACCTGCCCATCAAGTTTTTTGTCCTGAATAACGACGGCTACGCGTCCATCCGGGCTTCGCAGAAAAACTACTTCGGCCAGGAAAGTATCGGCTGCGACGCAAGCACCGGCCTCACCGTTCCAGACCTCGCCAAGGTCGCCGCCGCCTATGGAATCAAGTCCGCGCGGATTGCCGACCAGCGAAATCTTCGCCGGGATGTACGCGCCGTCCTCGACACGCCGGGCCCGGTCGTATGCGATGTCCACGTAATTCCCGACGAAACCAGGGCCCCTCGGCTCTCCTCAACCCAAAAACCGGACGGTACTTTCGTTTCCCGTCCGCTGGAAGATCTGTGGCCATTTCTTGACAGAAAAGAGTTTTTAGAGAATATGATCGTGACACCACTGCAAGATTGAGAAAATCGAAAACAAGCTGTAGAGGAGATGGAACAAGATGGAGTCCCCTCATTCTGCCGTAGCTTCATTTGCAAGCTTTTCTGCCGACAGACTGGAAACCTTACTGCAAGAGATCTCGGCTGAATCCATGGCGCGCGTCAAAGAGCGCGAGAACACCGTTCTTGACTGCTTGCTGGCGGAACGCAACCGGCAATGCGTCGTCTTCGGCGCTGGGACCATGGGTCGCCGCGCGCTCGCGGCCTTGCGCGTCATCGGCGTCCATCCGCTTTCCTTCGCCGATAACAACCCGGCCCTGTGGGGCAAGTCCGTCGAGGGCGTTCCGGTCCGCTCACCGGAAGACGCAGCCCAATTGTTCGGCGAGGACGCGATCTTTTTCATCGCCATTCGCAATGAAAATCACTGGTACAGGGAAACATTTGAGCAACTGAGACACCTTGGATGCCGCCACATCTCCAGCAGCGAACCGATCGCCTGGCGCTTTCCAGACAAGTTCCCTCCATTCCTTCTGTACGACCTTCCGCACAACCTGTACGCCCACGCGGAAGACGTTGCTTCCGCCGCAAAGCTCTGGGCGGACGACGAATCCCTGGCGGAATATCAGGCCCAGATTCAGCTTCGCGCTTTTGGCGATCCCTCTTTGCTTTCGCAGCCGGCCGTTGAAGAATCGTATGTCCTGCCCGGTGTTTTCAGGCTGGGGCCGGAAGATATTTTCCTCGACTGCGGCGCCTACGACGGCGACACCATTCGCAGTTTGATCGATCGCGAGATTCAGTTCGGCAAGATAGAAGCCGTCGAGGCCGACTCGCACTCGTTTGCGCGGCTGGCGGATTTTGTCGCGACCCTGGGGCCGGACATCCGCAACCGGATTCGCCTCCACCACTGCGCTGTCGGCGCCCATCGTGGCACAGTCCGATTCGCAGACACTGGAGGCGTGGAATCCAGGATTTCAGACGAGGGAAAAATCCTCATCGATATGGTGCCGATCGATGTCATGTTCGCTTCCAAGCGCGTCAGCATCGTCAAAATGGACATTGAAGGCGGCGAATATGACGCCCTGCTAGGGGCGCAACAGGTGATCCAGCGCGACCGCCCCATCCTCGCCATCTGCGTCTATCACTCCCAGGAAGATATCTGGCGCCTGCCGCTGTTGATTCGCGGCCTTTGCCCGGAACATCGCATGTATCTGAAAGCGTATCGCGGAGATGGCATCCAGACCGTCGTGTACGCCGTTCCTCCCGAGCGCGTTCTTGGCCGCCAGCGCGTCGGTTGATCCGGCGTTGGCTGCTGTCCCGCCCTGGAGAAGATTTCCAGTTTGTATCGTCATTTGTGACGGGGAGCCAAGAATCCAGACGATGTCCGCATCGTAGATGCTGCCATCCCCTCCAATGGATTCTTCGCGGAGAGCATAACTCTTTCCCATAACGTGAATGCTCCAAGCGAAAATACTCCAGGTAAATAAGTTGTCATCCCGAGCGAAGGTCGCTGCGGGTCGCTGCGGCGACCGCAGTCGAGAGCCTGCCCTGAGCGAGCCGAAGGCGAGTCGAACGGGGGCCTGCTTTTCTGTCCGACACGACAGGTATTCCGGTCCTGCGATAGTATGGATCGCGAACTAAATCGATTTGGACGCCGACATGAAGAGGACACCCATGCAAATTCCCGTGCGCATCGCTTCGACGCTGGCAACCGTTTATCTCTCCGCCGCGCTCGCTCTGTCCAGCGCG
>JAJYVR010000154.1 GCA_021791935.1 Acidobacteriota bacterium | reverse complement strand
GCCGCGCGCATGGCGAACCCGATCACCCCCACACCAGTGTCCCAGGCCCACGCCAAGAATGTGTATGGGATCGATTGCGCCATGTGTCATGGGGCCAAAGGCGACGGCAAGGGCGATCCTGGAATCATTTCCGATATGAGTCTTACCATGATGGACTTCACCAATCCCGACACCTTGAAAAACCGGACGGATGGAGAGCTTTTCTACATCATTAAGAACGGGCAGGGAAAAATGCCAGGGGAAGACCGCGCCAACACGAACGAGATCTGGAACTTGGTGGTCTATCTGCGTTCCATGTCGAAAAAATAGGGCGGAGCGCGCGCTTGGCATTCCAAATGTATTTTGGCGAGGTATTTCGCGTCCACCGATTCCTTCACTTTGCGGTGAAAGCTGTACACTGATAGCAACGGCGCTGTCGTCCGCGTGCCGCCCCTAATTTACGTATGCCTAAAGCTTTGAAACTCTCTTTGCTCGCAATCTCAGTGTTGCTGATCGTGTTTGTTTTCCTGGGCGGATTTCTGCCCGGTGGCGTTCGCGCCGGCTCGGACTCAAGCGCTTATCAGCAAATGGAAGTCTATAGCGAAGTGCTGCAGTACATCCAGAATGACTATGTGGTGACCCCGAACATCCCCGACGTGACCACTGGCGCGCTGCATGGACTGCTGGAGGGCCTGGATCCGGATTCCGGCTATCTGACCGCGGCCGAGTTCAAGCTCTACCAATCGCGAGAGGGCGAAAGCAAAGCTCAAATCGGCGTACACATTTCCAAGCGCTACGGCTACGCGACGGTCGTGTCTGTCGTCCCGGGCAGCCCCGCCGACCACGCTGGGATCGTCGATGGAGACGTGATCGAAGAGATTGGCAGTCAAAGCACCCGCGTCATGCCCTTGCAGTTGATCCAGATGTCGCTGGACGGCCAGCCAGGCTCGACGGTGCATTTCTCCGTGATTGAGCCGACCAGCGCCACCCCCGACGCCATGACACTCACCCGCTCCATGGCCGACTATCCGGCGCTGCACGTAGAGGAGTATGAAAACAGCAGCATTCTCTACCTGAAGCCGTACGACCTAAGCCAGAATAGAGTGGACGATATGTTGACGAAACTGCGGCAGGTCCAGACCGCAGGAAAGCAAAAGGTTTTGCTCGACCTGCGCGACGTGACCGGCGGAAGTATGAACTCCGCAGTCGAGCTGGCGAATGCTTTTTTAAAGTCGGGCACCATTGCCACACTGGAAGGCCAGACCTACCCGAAACAAACCTGGACGGCTGACCCAAAGAATTTTGTCACCTCCGCTCCGCTGATGGTCCTGGTGAACCACGGGACCTCGGGGCCGGCGGAAATTGTAGCGGCTGCGCTGAAGGAGAACAATCGCGCGCAACTCGTGGGCGATCGCACCTTCGGTGCGGGTTCTGTACAAAAGCAGATCCCTCTACCCGATGGCGCCATGTTGTTTCTTTCGGTCGCCAAATATCATGCGCCGGACGGGGAAGCCATTCAGGACAAGGCTGTAACGCCGAATGTCATGGTGGCTGCGAACAATAGTTTTGGATTACAGCCGCCAGCCGCCGGTCCAATCACAAAGCCCACTGCGCCTGGGCCCTCCAAGGGGACTCCGGCGCCGCCAGCGGCAGCTCAGCCAGATGGTCAGTTGAACAAAGCACTGGAATTGTTGAAGCAAGACAAGGCCGCGTAGGCAGACACGTAGTTCCCCCGAGGTGCGAGAGAGCGGATTTCGTATGGGCGTAATCGAAGCGGTCAATCTTCGCGCGGCTCGCCGCGGCGAGACGCTCATTGTTCGACCCGGATGGGCGACGCAACAGGAAATCCGATCTAGAGCATTTTCAAGGTTACTGTAATTAGGGCGTCATTCTATCCCATCACATTACACTATCTTTAAAAATGCTCTAGACGAAGCCACTCGACAGATTCCTGCTGAGTTCGGACCCGGGCCTTTCGACCTGGCCCAGGAGAAACTCTGCCAAGAGCGTAAAATTCCGCGATTTGCTCGAAAATTCCACAATTTGCTCGAAGCTGTACGAGAATTGCATCAGGACTGTCCTCGACCTTGACACCTCCAGCATCTAAGTCGTCCCACAGACTCCACGGCGGCGTACGCCGGGCCGATTTTCGTCCACCCTCCAGTCGGCGGAAAAAGCTGGCCGGATCGGCGGCATTTGCGGTCCTCGCAACTCTGGCGGCAATGTTTGGCGCGCTCAGCGGACTGCTGCTGATCTACACGGTGGACCTTCCTCAGATCCAGGACCTTGAACGATACAGGCCCAATACGACAACTTTGCTGTACGACGCCCACGGCAGCCAGATTGGATCGTTCGCGCTGGAGCGCCGCATTGTTGTCGGGTACGACGACCTCTCTCCGCTGCTCCGCCATGCTGTCATTTCCATTGAAGACAAGAATTTTGAAAGCCACTGGGGGGTGAATTTGTTTCGTGTGGCTGGGGCTGCCTATCGAGACCTGACTGCGGACCGGCGCGCACAGGGCGCTTCAACCTTGACCATGCAGTTGGCCAAGAACCTGTTTCTCTCTCCGGAACGGTCGTTTCATCGCAAGCTGCAGGAAGTGCTGCTCTCCATTCAGATTGAGCGGAATTTTACCAAGCAACAGATTTTTACGCTGTATGCGAATCAAATCTATCTGGGCCAGGGCGTGTATGGGTTCGAAGCCGGATCGGAATACTACTTCAGCAAACCTGCGCGCAAGGTGACCCTGCCGGAGGCTGCCTTGCTGGCCGCGCTTCCTCGCGGACCTTCCTATTACTCTCCCGTGACCCATCCGGAGCGGGCGCTTGTCCGGCGCAATCTGGTCTTGAATGCGATGCTGGAGGATGGCGTCATTACCGCGCAACAGGCAGCGGAAGCGAAAGCGAGCCCGTTGGGGCTGCATATCGAACCGCCTCCGAACACGGTCGCGCCTTGGTTTGTCGAGGAAGTTCGCAAGGAGCTGGACCGGAGATTCGGCTCGGACATGGTGCATCAATCCGGTTTGCGCGTCTACACCACGCTGGACCTGAAACTGCAGCAGGCAGCGAACGCTGCCGTCTTGGATGGACTTGCCGCCTATGAACGCCGACGAGGTTGGCGCGGCAACCTGTTGAACGTGATCGCCGCCGGCAGTTCCATCGATGCATTCCGCCATCCGGACTGGAACAGCGATCCCACGCCAGGAACCTATATCCATGGGGTGGTGACGGAGGCGCTGCCGTATGAAGTGACGGTGCGCGTGGGTGAGAATCGGAGCGCCATCATCGCTCCCGAGGGTTGGGCCTGGACGAAAAAAGAACTGGCCACGGACCTGCTTCAGACCGGCGATATTGTGTATGTGCACATTCTGCCGCAAGCGGCCGGCCAACAGGCCGCCAGCAAAATAGCGGTCGCCTCGCCGGTCGAAAGCGGGCAGGAAGATGGCAATCTGCTGGAAGCCTCCCTGGAACAAGACAGCGGAGTGCAGGCTGCGTTGATGGCCGTAGACAATCCCAGCGGGGACATCCTGGCGCTGGTTGGCGGTCGAGACTTCAATCTTTCTCAATATGACCGCGCCATTCAGGCGCAACGGCAAACCGGGTCGTCCTTCAAGGTCTACGACTACACGGCGGCCATGGAAAATGGGTACAAGCCTGACAGCATCATTCTCGATGGGCCGACCACGTTCCGTACCGCGTCCGGCCTCTACATTCCGCACGATTATGAGCATCGCTACCTGGGAAATGTCACGCTGCTCCGCGCCTTCGCCGATTCCCTGAATATTCCTGCGCTGAAACTGGCGGAGCAGGTCGGTATCCAGAAAGTGATTGCGACCGCGCATCGGTTTGGGGTCACCTCCGACATTCCCGCATTCCTGCCCATCGCGTTAGGGGCGGCGGAGATCAGCCTGGATGAACAAGTGGCCGCCTACAGCAGCTTTCCGAACGATGGCATTCGCGTGACGCCGCACTTTGTCCACCGGGTGACTACCGCCGACGGAGAAGTTTTGTGGGACGATACACCCGACGTGCATGTCTCCACGGACCAGAAAACGGCGCGGCAAATGATGCAGATGTTCGAGGCGGTTGCCCATCAGGGGACGGGGGCCGTCGCCAGCCAATTGCATCATCCGCTGGGAGGCAAGACGGGCACGACCAACGACTTTACCGACGCATGGTTCCTGGGATTTTCCCCGTCCATCACTTGCGGCGTCTGGGTCGGCTACGACGATCGCCAATCCCTGGGGGACAAGGAAACGGGCGCGCGGGTGGCGTTGCCCATCTGGATGAGCTTCATGCGGACAGCCATCGCCGACCATCCAGATGAAGCCTTTCCCGGGGAAGCATCCACAGTGCCGATCCCCGCGAACATTTCCGAGCGGGAAATCCAGCAGACGCAGGCTGAACCAGCAAGGTAAAGCCTTGCCGATTGCGGAACCTGCGTGCATGTACCTCTTTTTTCTGCGATGCCTTGGCAAGTCATCCCAAAGGCCAGAATCCTGCACTCTTCGGGCTACTGTCTTCACAGAAGAACGATTGCGTTTCACGCGTGTTCACGGCTGAGAACTGGGCCCAGACAGCGCACGATAGAGCGCGAAGTAGTGTCGGGCGCGGGCCACATCCTTGCCGATTTGCTCTTTCAGTGCCTGGGGCGACGGCCACGCAATTTCTGCGCGAATGCGGTCGAGGAAGCGAAGCCGCAACTGCGTGGTCTCGTCCAGCGAGATGGGATGAAAATCGAGGATGTGGGTTTCCACCGCAAACGATTCCTCGCCGAAGGTGGGCCGGTTGCCGACATTCGTGACGGACCCAAATCGCTCTCCGGTCAATTCAAGGCAAGTGATGTACACGCCGTTGGCCGGCAGCAACTCGTCGTAGGGCGCCAGGTTGATGGTGGGAACGGTGTAGCGCGATCCGTAGCCGCGACCGGGCGCCGGCGTAGAAAAAATCTCAAAGGGCCGGCCCAGAAGTTGACGCGCCGCGCGCATGTTTCCCGCCGCGATGGCGGCTCGCACGGCGCTGCTGGACACCATCGCTCCTCGACGTTCGGTTGGGGAATGCACGCGGACCTTGAAGCCGAACTCCTCGCCAAGCGATGACAGTTCACGCACATCCGCGCCGGCGTCGGCGCCAAAACGAAAATTTTCTCCCTCATGCACTTCCACCGCCTTCAGCGCATCGCAAAGGACCGCGCGGGCGAATTCGCGCGCCGTCAGTCGAGAAAGCGCTTGCGTAAAAGGAAGAACGAGCACCGCGTCGACGCCGGTCTGCGCCAGCAAGTCGAGCTTTTGTTCCTGCCGACCAATCAGGCGCAGCGGCGTCTGTGGACGCACGACGCGGACCGGATGAGGATGGAACGTGACAGCAACCGAGCGAGCATGAAGCGCGCGCGCCCGTTGAATCGCTTCCTTGATGACAGCCCGATGGCCGCGATGCACGCCATCGAAATTCCCAACGGTCGCAACCGACGGACCGAAGTTGCCGGGAATCTCCTCAATTGAGTGGAATGTCTGCATGGCTATAACTCAATTGGAATGCGAAGTCCGTCATAGGCCATGCGGACATGGGAGGGAAGTTCATTTTCCGTCTCAACGTGTCCCAGGTCGTGAGCAATGTGCGTAAAATACGCGCGCTGGGGACGGATTTTTTCGACGAACTTCAACGATGTTTCCACGTTAGAATGGCTCGGATGCGGTGTCCGGCGCAATGCGTCCACAATCAATACGTCCAGGTCTTGCAACAGAGGGAAACTCGCCTCCGGGATATCGCTCATATCTGTCAAGTAGGCTGCATTGCCGAAGCGGAAACCGACGGTTTCAAGCGTGCCGTGCAGCAAAGGAACGGTCACGAAGTCGGCGCCGAAGATGCGCGTGCGCTCTGCAAGCGGACGTAGCTCCACCCGGGCCTTGTACGGATAATGGTTGCTCTCCGAAAACGTGTATTCAAAGACATGCCGCAACACGGCGGCGGTGGCCTGGTCTGCGTACAGCGGGATTTTGCCGGGACTCTTGAAGCTGAGCGGACGCAGATCGTCGAGTCCGAGGATATGGTCGGCGTGGGCATGGGTGTACAGAACTGCATCGATGCTGTGCAGATTTTCGCGCAGGGCCTGTTGCCGAAAATCGGGGCCGGAATCGATCAGGACGCAGCGTTTGGCCTCGCCATCGTCAAACAAAACGACAATCGAAGGCCGCATGCGGCTGTCTCTGGGATCGCTCGAAGCGCAGACCGGGCAACTGCATCCCAGCGTCGGGACGCCCATGGAGGTGCCGCTGCCTAAGAAAACGATCTCTGCTTGCATCTGGACTTTCTCATACCGCGCGCTCAAGTTTGTCGGTATCCGAGCCGCTCACTTGCGCCTGGATGGCTGCTGTTGCGCGGGGCCGGCTGCATTGCGCGCAATGGCGTTGGTAATCTCCAGGAACATCATGCGCAGCTCGAACAAGGCGCTCTCCAGCAGGCGCTGTTCGTTCGCGGTCAAGTTTCCCTTGGTTTTTTCCGCCAACACGCCCAGCAGATCGATCGTCTGACGCGCGCCCATCAAATCGACCCGCGGCTTTTCTCCTGGCTTCGTTCCCGCGCCCATGCTCATCATGGCGGTCATATACATGGACTGCACCAGATGGTCGAAAACAACCGGCCCCAGATGCGAGGAGTCCGGCGCCTTGGCCCGCAACATCTCATCGAGTTGTTGGGTGGTCTCCTGATAAGCGGCATTGGATTCGGCGCTTTCCCTCGCGGTTGGGCCTTCGGGTAACTGCTCGTCCGAGGCCTCTCCGCTGTCGGACGTTTCGCTTGCGCCAGCGCGCGCGGCGCGGCCCTCAGTCGCACCGGATTCCGCCGGCTTTGCCGCAGCGGCAGACGGTGGCGGCGTTTCGGCCTGGCGTGCTCGCTGTTCATCGGCCTCGCTCTGCGCGACGCCCGGACGAATTTCTCCATCGGAAGAAATCTTGCGGCGATCGGTGAATGTAATCTGCGGTTCTTTTTCCGACATAGGACAACTCATTTCCTTTTGCAAAGTGTGTCGACTCCGTCGCCGCCGTTCCTCAAGGCTGGACTGCGTTGCTTGTGAAGTCAAATGGAAGCGGCGAAGCGGTCGCAGCCGTTTCACCGGCCATCAATTCAGCGCTGCGTTCCAGCGCCTCCCGGCGGATGTTGCCCAGCGCAACCGCCCGCTCGCCGATCCGTGGCATGACGATGCGGGCGACGCTGGTAATTTCGCCCACTGGCTTGCCATCGGCGAGCAGCGGCGTTCCCGGCGACGGGCCTGCATCCGCGAGAACGAAGCCGGTAAAAGTACGGTGCACATTTCCGCGCGAATGAATGCGTTCGACAATCTCCTGCCCCAGATAGCAGCCCTTGGTGAAATGAAGCGCGCGCATCTGGCCGGTCTCCAGCGGCAGGTCCTTGTTGGTGATGTCGAAGGAGTACGCGGGGGTCCCCTCAAGGATGCGCAATTGTTCGATCGGAGCCGCTCCGCAAGGTATGGCCCCCGCGTCTCTCAGCGCATTCCATCCATCGAGCGCATGTTTCTGCTCCAGCCAAAGTTCGTAGCGCGGAACCAGCGGGCCGGTTGCCGCGACCACCACGACAGCATGTCCTCGCATGGTTGCTTCTGCAATGTGCAGCGGCGACGTGGGGGCTGGCAATCCGGCTGCGGCCATCTTGGTGGCGGCAAGCGGGCCGGCGACTCCAATCGCCGTCCACGCGGGCTGCGGCTCCAGAGCCACGTCATCCATGACGATGTAGCGATCGAGAAAAGCGGTGAGCGTTTCAACCTGGGCCGCGTCGGTTTCAAGCCACAGCGATTCCGCGCGCCGATAGATATCGAGGTCGCCCTGAATGCGGCCCTGCGCATTCAACACAAAGGCGTAGCAGCCGCTATTCTCGTCCAGTCCGCCGACGAAATTTGTGACCATGCCGTTCAGCCAACGCACGCGGTCTTCGCCGGTGCAACGGAGAAAACGTCGCCAACCCAGATCGTAGACGCCGGCGGACGTGAGCAGCGCGGCCAGCTCGTCCGGCGTGTTGGAAAAGTTTTCAACGGTTCCTGCGCCGCGATATTGTCGAAGAGGCAGGGAAGCCGACCTTCCCAAGGCGTCGGCCAACGGGGTTGCACGCGCAAGATCGGACACGCCAGCATCCTCCGCTTTCGCTGTCAGTTCCACCATGTCCCCTTGAATCGATGA
>JAJYVR010000153.1 GCA_021791935.1 Acidobacteriota bacterium | reverse complement strand
ACCATCGCGGAGGCAGTTACCCGCGGCACCAGCAAATTGGCGGTGGATGGAGTGGTCGTCGTCGGCGAGCACGGCGAGTATCCACTCAGCCCGACGGGGATACCGATGCATCCTCATTTTGAATTCTTCGAGCAGATCGTCAAAGTGTTCCGCGACAGCGGCCGATCAGTCCCTTACTTCAACGATAAAGAGCTTTCGTGGAAGTGGGACTGGTGCAAGCAAATGGTCGACACATCTCATGAACTGGGCTTTCCGCTTCAGGGAGGGTCAAGCCTGGCCGTCACCTGGAGAGTCCCGTCGGTGGAGATGCCGCTGGGCACATCCATCCGCGAGGCCATCTCGATCGGTTACGGTGGCATTGCCAGCTATGATTTCCATGCACTGGAAACGATCCAGTGCATGGTGGAGCGGCGCAAGGGCGGCGAGACCGGTGTCGAGTGGCTGCAAACCTATCGCGGCGACAGCTTCTGGAAGGCGCATCGGGAGGGGCTGTGGTCGCAGGCCTTGTTCAAGGCGGCCTTGAGCCGCAGCGATACCGTGAGGCCTGGGAGTTCCACTTTTACCGACGTGTTTCCAACCGTGGAACAGTTGCAGACAATGGTTCCCGATCCGGTTGCCTATCGCTATCAGTATCGCGACGGGTTGGTATGCACGATGCTGCTGCTGAACGGGCTGGTGCGTGACTTCACCTTCGCTGCAATGATCGAGGGCCAGCCAAAGCCATTTTCTACTCAAATGTATCTGCCCATGCCCGATGGACGCACCACGCTGGCGAGTTTCTTCAGCCCGCTGGTGTACAATGCGGAGTTGATGTTCCTGACCGGCAAGGCGCAGTATCCGATCGAACGGACACTGCTGACCAGTGGCCTGCTGATCGCCGGAGTCGAGAGCTATAACAAAGGGCTGCAGCGCATAGAGACGCCGAACCTGGCGGCCGTACACTACCAACCCAACCCTGAGTCCACCTTCTGGAGGAGCTAATGCTGACCCGCCGCCGTTTTGTAGGCTATTCCGCGCTGTCTTCCGCTATGTTGGCGTTTCCCTCGTGGCTGCGTTCCGGTTTCGCCCAGACACCCACCGGATCTGCCCAGCGTCCGCTGCGCCTGGCGATCCTCGGCAGTGTCTATCATCTCGGGTCGAATCTGCAGACCATTGGAGACCGCTTTCTGGTTGGCTATCCGCACGAGGGCGACTGGCACATACCAAATGTGCAGGTGGTTTCCGTGTACGTGGACCAGCGAGTGCGGATGGCCAACGCCGCGCCCACGGAATTCCAGCGCGCGACGAGCGGCACTGACAGGAGAGGCCAGAGACTGCACACTGCGGAGCATCCGCCGATCGCGCAACAACCCCCGCAAGGGCAGCCATTGCAAGGTCTGGAAGAGCCCGGTCCACTGAGCGATTTGAGCGAACAGCGCTCCCAGCAGTTCGGCTTTCGACTGTGCCGCAATATTCCAGAGGCGCTGCGCTGTGGCGGCAGCCGGATCGCCGTTGACGCCGTGCTGGCAATAGCCGAACAAGGTGGGGATTATCCGTACTCCAGCAATGACATGGGACAAATCCTGCTGCCAACCTACGATTGGTTTCAGCAGTGTGCGCACGTTTTCGAAGACGAACACCACGCGATTCCATATTTCAATCACAAGCAGCTCTCTTTCAGCTTCCCCGAAGCGCAGAACATGGTCGAAACCGCGGCGCGCCTGAAATTTCCGCTGCTGGCCGGCTCCTCCATGCCCGTGACCTGGCGTTTGCCAGACGTGGATATCCCGCTGGGCGCGCAGGTGCAAGAGGCGGTGATGGTAGGCGTGGGCAGGTTTAACGGCATGGATTTCGACGCGCTTGACGCCATGCAGTCCATGCTGGAGCGACGCAAGGGTGGAGAGACCGGCGTCAAGGCGGTGCAGTTGCTGGAAGGCGACGACGTCTGGGCGGCCAGGAAAGCCGGGCGCTGGTCCGAAGACCTAATGAGTTCTGCGCTGTCCCGCAGCGACACGCCATTGGGACTGACGGTGCTGGACGGCCGCACCCAGGACCTGGCCGCTCCCGGCGTCTTGCCGCAATTGGTAAAAGATCCGGCTGCTTATTGCATTGAGTACACCGATGGTACGCGCGCCACACTGCTGATGCTGAACGGCGCCATCAGAGATTTCAACATCTCAGCGCGGGTAGCGGGCCACGGCTTGGTTTCGACCCAATTCTTCATGCCGCCGGCCCCAAACCAGACCTACTCGGCGTGTCTGGCGGCGAAGATCGAGCGGATGTATCAGACCCGGAACGCGCCCTATCCAGTACAGCGCACCTTGCTGACCACCGGCCTGCTGGAGGCGTGCATGAGTTCGAGGCACCGGCTGAACCGACGGCTGGAGACGCCGCAGTTGGCGATCAGTTATCAGCCGCCCGCCGAATCCCAATACGCTCGCACTTGAGGAGCGGAATCATTGCATTGCGCAGCATTTCATCGCTGAAAAACCTGGAATGGATTGAGCATGAAGCCAGGAATTGCTGCTCGAGAAGTTATCTTAGACGGGGCGAACACTATGGTGAGCCGTACAGAGTTCCGTCGTCAGAGGTTACGACCTCTTTCTTTGAGGGTCGGCCATTGCGCCAAGATGGACGCGTCCTCCGATTTTCAGCCAGGGCACATCAAATTGTGTAAATCCATCTTGATGGGTTGGCTTGAGGATCTCGTGGCCGCGCTCTGGGGTTTCATAGCGAACCACCGAGTAAGAGCCTTGTATGCGTACCTGTACTGGCATAGGTTCCTCAGAGTAATTCACCAGTTCCACGGTAGCGGCGGAGGTACCGAGGAGCTTATAAGGGATCGCGATGCTGGTCGACGCATTCCAGAGAGAAATGGGCAGTTTATCTTCACCCATGAGCTGGCGAACATCCCTGGAAAATGTTTCTGGATCGGCGACGCCTTGGGCGAGTTCGATCACTTTGCCCTTGCCCATCGTATAGATCACCGAATTGCCGCTGACTCGGCGGGCTCCACTCGATTGCACGGGGAAAGGACTACGTAAACTCACCAGAATCGCCACTCCGCCACCATCCACAAACCGTGCCACCTGTCGGATTGCAGCTTCATCCGGCTGGGCGAATACGACAATGAGGTCCAGACCTTGGAGGCCCTGGGGTGTCAGGTGGCCCGGGGGGAGCAGGCGAAAGGGAATGTTGTGCCGCGCCATCAAGTTCGTGGTTTCATAAGAGGCGTCATAATTGTCAGTCACCACGCCCACGTTGGCTGGAAAAGCGACGGGCCGTTCGCCCTCTCTGAGGTAAAACTCTACATACTTGGCTACGCGTTTCCATGCTGCCCACGCTTCATCGCTTCCGCTCGCAAGAGCCTTTTCGAAGCTCGGATACAAATTCAGGATCAAGTCGGAATGAAGAGCGCCAGCTTCGGCCACGGCGAGTAAGTAGTTCTCCGTGGTGGGGCCTAACTGTTGCTGCAACGCATCGGAAAGGTCCCACTGGAAATCGATCAAGGGAGTTTGGGTGGGGCGAAACACGCGGTCAAACCCCACCATGGCTATATTCGAATTAATCCAGGGCTGCTCCGTGGAGCTCGATACCTGCAAGATGCCATGCCGGGTAATCACCGTGCTTCCCATCATCGAAGGCTGCTTGGCGTTGGGATCAGGAGACAGAACGGTGAGGTTGGGGTGTGCCAGCCGAAGGTCCCTGACGGTCGCGTCGGCCTTTTCCTGCTCCGAATCACCCGCTTCCAGAATGATTCCTGAAATCCCCATCGCACGGCAGTTGCTCGCCGCCGCCGATGCCTGATCGAGCGTCACCGCGGCGTACACGCGGTAGCCCTGTTTTAGAGCGCGTTCAACCAAGGCCGGCCGAGCGCCCCAGGGAATTGCCAGACCATGCGCGAACAGAGGCCTTGCAGGCAGCGTTGGCTCAGTCCAGCGAATCCACACTCTGCCCCAGGCGGTTTGGGGAATGACCGGTGACTCGGTCCGTGTTACGTCGTCCTGACTCCTTGAGGCGACAGAACTGAGCAACAATCCCACTGTTCCCCAACTCGCGCTTTTAACGAATCGACGTCGATCCATGAATTCACTCCGAGCTAGTCAAAATTTCGTGTCACGGCTTTTCGAGGGCTCATCCGCGCCAGTTTTGTCGTCATAATTTCCGGGCCACTGCTCGCAGACTGGGTTAGACCTTCCGGTGAAATCCAGATGGCAGCCACATTCGGTAATCTTTTCACCAGATCCAGTCCTTTCGCGGGGCCCATGAGCAGCAAAACAGTAGAAAGAGCATCGGAAGCCGTTGCGGATTCTGCCACGACGCTCACGGCGGTGGCCGATTTCAATGGCTCGCCCGCGATGGCATCAATAATGTGTCCGAAGGAGGGCATCCCCAGCAAGCTGGGTGGCGTCTGCTGCGATGTAGAAACGCTGTTTTCATGCAACAGGACGCGAGGATCAACGCGCGCGGAGGGGTCGCACAGGTGCACCAGCCAACCAGGTTGGCGAGGAGGGCAGCCCATTGCGTAAAACGTACTCCCTCCCGAATTCATCAGTGCACATTCGATGCCACAGGAACGCAACACGGCGGCAGCCCGATCTACGGCGTATCCTTTACCAATTGCTCCCAGATCCACCGCCAGGCGCGAGGAGTGGAAGCGAATCCGATTGGGAGGAATCAATTCAACTTGGCGATAACCCACACCGCAGCGAAGTCTTTTTTCCTCGGCCGGACTGGGAGCCTGCTCGCCGCGACCCACGGCCTTCCACCGCTCTGCCAGCGGCCCGGTCGTGACATCGAATTCACCTTCGGAGAGTTCGGAATAGTACAACGATTCCTGAATCACCTGGTACAGATCCGGGCTCGCCGTTTGCGCCTGGAGATGCGCTGTGCGGTTCAATTGGCTCAGTTCGCTCGCGGGTTTGTAAATGCTCATCACCTGTTCCAGGCGATCCATCTCCTGAAAGGCGCGATCCATCGCCTGGGACGCTTGTGTGGGATTGGTTCCGTACGCGACGATTTCAAAAACCGCGCCCATGGCGAAGTGTTTTCTGAAAACCGGGGCCTGGTCGAAAGACCGGTCTGGCGAAAGAACGGACGCAGTCAGGTCGGGACGTTGAGGCGATCCACCTGGGACGCGGCTACTCCAGCGCATAGACCATACCATTCTCGCTTGCCAGGTAGATGCGGCCGCCGGCCAGGACCGGAGCGGACTGAAGACCACCGCCCAATCCTGCCCTCCATAGCACCTGGCCTGAAACGGTATCGAGGCACAGAACGGGGCCCTGAGCGTTCACGGCAACCACGGGCCCGCTGATCACGAGGGGCGATGTGATCGCACTGCCGGCGAAGGTTTTCCATCTCAGCTTGCCGGTCCGAATGTCCAATGCATAAATATTTTTGTCTTTACTGCCAAAGAAGACGACATCTTTAGAAGCAGCGGGAGACGAGGAGACTCCGAGCTTCGTCTCAAATTTCCAACGCACGGCTCCAGTGCCGGCATCGAGCGCATAGAAGAAGAAGTCCTCCGAGCCCACCAGAACCAGATCGTCCACCACAGCCGGCGTGGAGTCGATGCCATCTCCGGTTGGCGTGCTCCACTCGATTCTTCCGGACGAGGCATCCAGAGCGTAGACTTTTCCATCGCCACAACCGAAATAAACATGCTTCTCCGCAGCGTAGGCGGAGGCAGAGATCCGCCCTCCGATATTTTGTGTCCAACGCGGCTTTCCGGTCTTGTGTTCCAGCGCGTAGAAACGGCCGTCGGCGCTACCGAAGAAGACGGTTTCATCGCGGACAACGGGTGAACTCCACACTTCCCCCCGCGTGGCGCTCTCCCAAATTGTTTTGCCCGTGTCCCGGGCTAAACTATATACTTTTCCGCCGTCGCAGCCAAAAAGGAGACTGTTGCCGGAAATCGAGGGGGTGGAGTGAATCCAGTTGGGGAACTGGCGGGTCCACCTGGAGCGCCCAGTATCAGCGTCCAAGGCATAGACAGCGCCATGAATCTCCGCCACGTACAAAAGCTTGTCGCGCAGCACAGGCGCTGAAAGAATAGCCCTGCCGGCGCGAAACTGCCATCGCACGCCTTTGGGCACTTGCCATGATCCCTCGCGCCATCCTCCCGTGCGGGAGTTATCGCTCAGTAAAGTGACCCAATCGCGATCTGTGCTTGCGGGATTGCCCATCATGGTGTTTACGTAAGCCGCAGTTGACGATGATCGATCAGTTTCAGGTCGGAGACGCCCAATCCCAGTTTGCCGGCCGCCGCGATATGTCCCGGTTGGCGAAAGAACAGGTTCTTATCGGGATTGCGGTAGAACTCCCTGCTGTCCGTAGTCAAAGTTTTTGGATCGTTATCCCAGACCGAAATTGCCCCCTCCTCTCGCCTCTTTTTGTCGATGGCTTCCAACTCGATGGTATCCATCCCCACCGGATCGGTACCAAGGAAAAGGGTCTTCGCTTCATAGACGAAATTCCAATTCGAAGTGAGTGGGCCCCCGTGCCAAACTTCGCGCATTCCGTCCATGATGTTCAACACCGCCTTGGAGCGCAAAGGCTCGGTGGTGCAAAGATAACCAATGAAGGGGTCTGTAAATGTATAAGGTGCCTGATGAGTACGCGCCACATTGTTGAAGCACCCGTAGCCGAGGTTCTTCAGGCAACCCGTCACTCCGGCGGCCGAGTGATCCTTCATCGTCGGAACGTTAATAATCTTGGTCAGTTCTTGGGTGACAACCTTCGCGAGAAAGGACCGCGTTTCCGACTCGCCGAAGAAATCCGCATCGCAATATATATCAAAATCGTAACGCGAGGCATCGAAGGCACCGCATTCAATGCCCACCAATCGAGTTCCTGCAGGTATGAGAGCCTGGTATGAACCCATTTCGATCTCGTAGGCATAGCGGTCAAACACCACGATGTTCTGAGCGGGAACGCCAATCGAACGCAGCGCTGCGATAATCTCGCGCACGATCTCGGGAGAGGAATAGCACACCGGAGCCCCCGATGGGTTGATCTTGATTCCCACCACGTCGTGGGGCTCAATGAACCTTCGCCACGCCGCCGCCGGCGAACTTTCGCCAGTAAGATCCTTCATCCCCTCATTCAGCATGCGGCCAATGATCGGCTGGGAAACACGGTTGCCTGAAATGGAATCCGGGTGGAAAACTTCTACCACGCGCCCGGGGAACAAGCCTGGGATTCCCAGTGGCGACGGTTTACTGCGAGGAACTCCGTGGACCTTGATCGGAGGCGTCGCTGGCCGGCCCGGATTTGCCTGGCCTCTGCCAACACCTGAATTAAGCAACAGCGCCGCGGTTCCCAACCCCGCAGTCTTGACGAAATCTCGTCGATCCATCAGCAAGCCCTCAAAGTGATTCCGCGGTGCATCGGAGGCGATTGTCCCCTGAAACAGTAAAATGCCTAAGACCTTCAAAACAGATCCACACTATCCATGTTGGCCTTGCGCCGCATCCTACAGCACATCGCGAAGACATGAAACAATCATAGCCGCCCGTGGTGCAAGTAGCCAAATTCCAGATCAGCCGAGATCGCGATCGGACGGTGCGGTAGTTGCCGAAAAGGGCGAGAATCGGGACGTTGCGGGATTCTGCCGCGTCGTTGCGGCAATGGCGGCATGCGAGCCACTCAAAAAGGCGCAAGATGGAACTTGCAGCGCGATTTTTCAACTCTCGCGGCGTGCCCGCTCCCAGCATTTTCCGCAACACTAGGCCGAGGTTGAATGCGCCGATGTGGATCAACAGACGCTTCAAAATGTTGTCCCGTCCGCGTAAGGAGTCTAGCAAAAACAACCTGGACAAACTGTAGTTAACATGCATTCTTTATGCATGACTGATAGCGGGGTCGCCGACGGTAAATATCGGGCGCTTGCCGGTCGCAAGGATGAGGCGACATTACGTCTTTGGGCAGCGGTTGAGGCACGGAGCATGGGCCGAGGCGGTGTCACCTGAATTATGCACGCCCTCATGATCTGACCACCAGCCGCGCTTCACCGGCGGCGAGGAGGGCGGCTGTAGGCTGTTGATAATAAAGGGATGGCTGTACATAGAATTTTATGCGCAGAATTTATCCTCAGTGTCTTTAGCTGGGAGGCGCATTTTTATTGGGGGTCACCCTGCAACCCAGGGCAATCGCATGAACGTCATGTGAGTCCGAGGAGTTGAGCGCGGTAGTTGTCGGAGGTGGCGGCGATGAGGCGTCGGGCCTTAATGCCGCCTTTTCGTTGGACCGGATCGAGGCG
>JAJYVR010000152.1 GCA_021791935.1 Acidobacteriota bacterium | reverse complement strand
GGCGGCGGGGATGGCCAGCAGCGCTCATTCCGGCTTCGAGGTGGCATCCGGGCGCGGCTCCAGGTACCAGGGAATATTGGCGACAACGGTGTGTTGCGCTCCGCGGAGATACAACATTGTTTTCAGCAGCGTCGCCCGCTGGTTATGCAGGGCATAGAAGTACCAGCGACTCTCAATCAGTTCCGGCAGCAGCACCAGCAATTGGCGGCCTGGATTCTGTTGCTCCAACTCGCCAATCTGGTCGAGGATGGGCGCAAGGACGCGCCGCGTGGGAGATTCCAACTGAATCAGATTCGGTTGGGGCAGGCCCGCCTGTTGCAGCGGACCGGTGACGTTCTTTTTCCATAGCGGGGCCAGGGGTTGCTCGCCTTCATCGTTTTTTACGTGGATGCAATAGACTTCTGAAGAAATCGAGAGGGCGAAGCGGAGTCCTTTGGCGGTGACGCGGTCCCATCCGGGAATGGGCAGGATGACGATGGGCTGGCTCATTTTGCCGGTGTCGAGCGCTTCCTTGGCGGCAACCTGGCGGCCCACCCAGAGATAGTGATGGTGGATAGCCAGCATGAGGAGAATCATCGTCGGAATGACGAGGGCGGTGATCCACGCACCTGAGGTAAATTTTGTGACCAGCACCACGCAGACGGTGATTCCAGTGGCGACGGCGCCGATTCCGTTGACAGTCATGCTGAGTTGCCAGCCCTGTCCGCGCTTGCGACGCCAATGCTGGACCATCCCGGCTTGCGACAGCGTGAAGGCGAGGAAAGCGCCGATGGCGAAAAGAGGAATCAGCCGATCGGTAACGCCGCGGAACAGGATGAGGAGGAAGGCCGCCGCCAGGGCCAGCACGTAGACGCCGCCGGAATACACCAGACGCCTTCCGCGAAGTGTGAAGGCGAAGGGGAGATATCGATCGCGGGCGACATTGTGGCAGAGACGGGGAAAGTCCGCAAAGCCGGTGTTGGCGGAGAGCGCCAGCACCAGCAGGATGGAGGCGATGGAGACGTAGTAGAAAAGGCCGCGTCCGCTGACGGCGGCGATCAACTGCGAGAGCACGCTTTGATAGCCGGGGGCAAATGGGTCGGTGGCGGCGATGCGATAGGCGGGCGCCAGGAAGGCAATGCCGAGCAGCAGCACGGCGAGCAGGGCGATGATGATGGTCAGCGTGAATTGGGCGGATTTCTGGCGGGGCTCCTGAAACGCGCACACGCCGTTGCTGACGGCCTCGACGCCGGTCATGGCCGTACAGCCGCTGGAGAAGGCCTTCAAGAGCAACCAGAGGCTGAGGACCGCTGTCGCATGGCCCAACTGTGGCGGAGCGACGACGGGATGCGGATGGCCGCCGGATAGTATGACCTTGACCGCGCCCCAGGCAATGACGGCAAGCAGGCAGACGATAAACAAGTATGTGGGCGCCATGAAGATGATGCCGGAAGAACGCGCGCCGCGCAGGTTCAACACGGTGAGGATGGCCAGGATTGCGAGGCAGAGGGCGAGGGTATGGGGCTGGAGTTTTGGCAGCGCCGACACCAGCGCGCCAACACCGGCGGAGATGCCGACGGCAACTTCGAGAATGTAGTCAACCATGAGCGCCGAACCGGCGAGCAGACCGACGACCGGGCCGAGATTTTCTCCAGCCACGGTGTAGGAGCCGCCGCCGTTTGGATAGGCAGCGATGGTCTGACGGTAGGAAAAATACAGGATCGTGAGCAGCGCCAGAATGGCGGCCGTAATCGGCAGGACGAAATGGACGCCCGCCATCCCCAGAGGAATCAGCAGGGTCATGGCGGCTTCCGGGCCGTAGGCGGCGGAACTGAGGGCGTCGAGGCCGAAGATGGGAATGCCTTGCGGGGCGCCGATTTTTTCCGCGCGATCTTCCCAGGAGGCAAGCGGGCGGCCGAGTAAAGCGTCGAGAATTTTCATCGCGGTCGTTTCATCGTACCTGGGGCGCTAGGAAATGGTACATAGGTCTGGATGGAGGCGGACAATGAATTTCCTTTGCTCAAAAGTGACGGACGACTTCTTCTTCCGGCGGCGTTTTGCGACGGTCGCGTTCGAGCGATCGGCTGACAAGGTCTCTGGAGCCGAGGCCGACGGCCAGCGCCAGCGCCAGCACGATGCCGCCGAAGAGAATGCCAAAGCCAAGGTCGACGATGCCGCGGGCGATGCCGAGATGATCGAGCACCATGGCGGCGGTGAAGACCAGCACCAGCCATTTCGCTCCCAAGCTTAGCAGGCGCGCGTGTTCCAGGTTCATGTTGACGCCGTTGATGAGGACGCTGCGGGCCAGGAAGCGAGCGATGATGACGCCGATGATCAGCACGACCACGGCGGCGACGATCCTGGAAATATATGCGACGACGTAGGCGGACAGGCCGGAGGACAGTGATGCATCAAAAGCGGCAATGCCGACAAAGAGGCCTGCGATGACGGTGAGCCAGAAGACAACGCGGGTCGCCAGGAAGGTGGGCGTTTTGGCGGACGACCAGTCGGAAATATCGACGAGGCCGGATTGCTGCACGCGCGCATCGAAGCGCAGTGCGTGGAGGATGCTCCGGAGAAGGGCGGCGAGAAGCCATCCGATAAAGATGGAAACCAGCAACGCGACGATGAGCGCGAGCACGCCGGGCAGCAGCGTTGCGACTTTGAAGACGGCACGATGAAGCGATTCCAGCAGCGCCTGATGTACTTGTTGCCACATGACGGACTCCTGTTCTGGTGCGGGTTGCATCGATCTATATCCGGGAGTTCAGAAACATTCCTCAGGGGCTAAAGCCCGTTAAAAACTGCGATGTTTCGGCACCCTTCGGCTGCGCTCAGGGCAGGCTCTTAAAGCCGTGCCCTGATACAAAGCGTAATAACACCCTTCGACTCCACTCAGGGCAGGCTAGAAGTCGTGCCCCGATACAAAACCGTTTCGGCTAAAGCCGTACGACGATGCAAAACCATGGACGCAACCAATTCTAGTGCGGGCCACCGTGAAACCGCGATTACGGATGGAAGCGATCTGGCCAGCGCCAACGGGAGAGGAGATAGGGCTTCTCCAACTCGTATGCGCGTGCCAGTTGTTCAATCCGTTGTGGCGCGGCGGCGATGCCGCTCCGGTTGATTTCAACCGCGTACGACGCGACCCATCCAAGATAGAGCGGGGTGAGCGCGCCAAACAGATGAGTGCGATTGATATTGCGAAGCCGGTGGGCCAGCGCAAAATCGTACACAATGCGGGACCACAGCGTATCCGGCATTTGGAATTCATCGGGCGAAAGCCGGGAAAGTTTTTTCAATTCCAGCAAGGTCACGGGAGGCAAAATCAGCGACCATATCTCCCGCAGATTGCGCTCGCCGAGTTGGAATGCCTCAACCATGCGGCGAACATCGACCGCGTCGGTTTTTTCGGCGGAGGCGGAGGCGGCGCCGAAAATGGGGGCGTCGCGCGAGCCGCGAATGCGCTGCCAGAAAGCGGCATTGTCTTCCATGTCGAGGAACAAAGGCCCCGTCAACTGGGCCAGAGCGTCGCTCAATTCGATGCCGTCGGCGCTGGAGGGACGACGCGCTCCGAGCTGGACCTGGCAGATTTTCAGGTCCTTACTGGCAGCGATGGTCGCCAGCCAGGGCAGCCGACCTTGTTGCTGGGTTGAATCTCTCAGGGCGTATGCGGAGAGGGCCGGGAACAGTTTCGACGACATCTGGAATTCGGTCGCGAGAGGATTTTGCACGCGGTGGCCGTAGAGAGCACGGGTCAGGGGATAGAGAATACTTTTGTTCACCAGATCGTCGAATGCCTGGGTGGTGTAGAGAGGCAGCACCAGGTCGAAGCCTCCTTCGATTCCGGGATCGACGAGGAGCGTGAGTTTGTCGGGGGCGAGCGAGTCGCGAGTGAAACCTGTATCCGTGCCGAGAACGGTGCAGGCGCGCGCGTCCAGCTTGGTCGCCAGCCGGGCAATTTCTCGATAGGCGGCTGCGTTGGGAAGCCAGGGAATGACGCCGGGAACGGCGGCGGACGGCGGATAGTTGACGTAACGCAGGGGGCGCTCCAAGGCAGGCCCAGGGCCGGTCTGAGGAAGCTCCGCGGGCGTGGCCTGGGAATTTTCTCCGGGCAACGCAAGCACAATCTGGCAAGGGGACGAGAGAAGCTTGCAGGCCTGCAGGACCTTCTGCACGGCGGGCGTGAGAAGCTCGCTGCCCAGGGGAACGGGAATGGCCATCAGCAGATCGGCGTGGCCGATCTCGGGGCCCTCCGCTTTCGATTCCTGCAGCGATTCCAGTTCAGCCATGGCGTTGTCTTTACTCCGTTGCGGACATGCAAGGTGTTTCAACCCTGAATTCCGGCGTTTTTGGAGATTGCCTCAAGGGCTAAAGCCCGCGATTTTCCTGTTCCGTAACGGCACCCTTCGACTCCGCTCAGGGCAGGCCAGAAGTCGTGCCCTGATACAAAGCCCCTGTGAGCTACGTTGCGAAACGGCCTTCAAGTCTTTGACTGCGTGATTTCCTCTAGGGGAGCTAGAGAATCCCAAGTCTAAAAAGCGAGACCTGGGGCACCCAGATACTCTTTGACTGTGGAAACCGCAGGTCCCTCCATTCCGGGCGGGATGACAATATCTTCAACCCCACTCAAGCCTACAGATGGCTTGAATGGGGCACCGGTACCCGCCATTCTTCCAACAGGTCCTATTCAAAATCCTGCTGCAGCAGAGCCGCAACGCCCATCAACGGTATCTTCACCCAATCGGGACGACTATTCAACTCATAGACAAGTTCATAAAACGCTTTTTCCAGCAGATAGAGATCGAGCAAACTCCACTGCGCGGAAGGCGCGGCGGGAACCAGGCGACTGCCCGCCATGGTTTGCATATAGGCGCGCAGAAATTCCGCGGAAGCGGACTGGTCCCACAGCCGCGCCCAGGGTTCCAGCTTCGATTGATCTTCCGGACGGCGGGAGGAGTAGCGCATGAGAGCAGCCCAAGCCGCGTAGTTGAAGGAGCGCAGCATTCCGGCAACATCCTTCAAGGGGGAATGTTTCATGCGGCGGATATCGAGCGAACGCGCGGGTTCCCCTTCAAAGTCGAGAATGACAAAGTCGGATTTGACGCGCAGCACCTGGCCGAGATGATAGTCGCCGTGGATGCGGATGCGCTGACCGTCCATGCTGCCGATGCTGGAAACGCCCAACCCGTCGAGGATGCGGGTACGATGGCTGAGAAGCAGCGCGGCAATCTCGACCGTGTCGTCCGCCAGGCCGGACATGGTCCTGCGCAGCAGATCGTAGGCATGGGCCGCCTGGGCGTTGATGGACGCCTGCAAATTGTCAAAATACTCTTTGGTCAATAGTTCTGGAGAGAAGGCGATATTGGCGGTCGAGGAAGCCAGGGCCAAATGCATTTCCGCGGTGCGGCGGCCAAGTACGGCCACAGCATCGAGAGCGACGCCGGCATGTTCGCATGCAAATTGCGATGCACGGGCGACACCGAGAGGAGCGGATGTCGAGACCGCAGGCTGGCCGAGTTCCTCCGCCGGGATCGTCTTCTGGACACAATTCTCGTAATAGCGCTCCAGTTCCTCCAGCATCCATTGCCAGCCGTCGCCCTGGTTTGCGACCAGGCCCTGGACCATGCAGAGCGTGGTGGGAGGGTCGCTCCGGTTGATGTACTCGATCGATCCGCCGAAGGGAGGGATGTTCGAGAAGTGCGCCTGCTCGGTGAGGAACCCGCCGATTTCGCAATCGGGGTTCAGGCCCGCTTCCGGATGGCGAAAGAGTTTCATGATGAGGCGATCGCCGAAGAGGATCGAAGTGTTGCTTTGCTCGGCGGTGCTGCGTCGAGGAGACAACTGTTTTTCCCGCGGTTCCCGAGTCATCAAGCCATGCAATGCGCTGCTGGGCGCGCCCTGGATGGACCCCTGTTGCAGCTCAACCGTGGTGGAGTCGGCGATGATATTCAACCATGTTTCGCAGGAATGCGGATCGTAGGTGGCGTCGTAGAGGACGCCTTCGCCGGCGGGAGAAAGCACGGTGGAAAGGACGGAGGCCGGGAAAGTGTCGCGGAGGGTGCGCGCCGACTCACCGAAGGCCATGGCAACCGGAAGAAAATAGCGGTCTGCTATTCCAGTCTCGTACTCCACATGAACAAGCAAGAAGATGGCGCCTTCGCGGTCGATCCTGCCCCAATCTGAAATGGATGTGCGGCGGACCGCATCGGACTTGTTGCCGAACCAGCGCTGCAAGGGAAGATAGGCGGGCAGAATGGATTCCTGAAGCTTGCGCAGGTTGCCATCGAGCAGCAGGCTGCGCCAATCGGCGGTATCGGCCAGCAGCAGGGCGGAATCTTCCGGCTGCACGGCGGCGGTGTCGGGCGAGGGATGCAGTTCCAGCCAGAGAAATCCATAGGGAGCAAGAGTGACCGCGTAGGGCTGACGGCTGATGGAGAGGAATTCGACGTAGCCGAGCATCTCGACGGGGACCATGCCGTCGTACTCGCTGAGGTCGAGCTGCGCGGGCTGGGCAAAGCGGGAAAGGTTGGCGACGCAAAGGACAATTTCGTCGTCGGCTTCGCGGATGTAAGCGAGGACTTTGCGATTCGACGGCTCTAGAAACTTGAGCGTGCCGCGGCCGAAGACGCGAAAGAGTTTGCGCAGCGCGATCAGGTTGCGCATCCAGTTCAACAGGGAAGAGGAGTCGCCCTGCTGGGCTTCAACGTTGATGGCCTCGTATCCCCAGATGGGGTCCATGACGACGGGGCTGTAGAGTTTGGCGGGAACGGCGCGAGAGAAACCGGCGTTGCGGTCGGCGGTCCACTGCATGGGGGTGCGAACGCCGTTGCGATCGCCGAGGTAGATGTTGTCGCCCATGCCGATTTCATCGCCGTAGTAAAGAATCGGAGTGCCGGGAAAAGAAAACAGAAGGCTGTTGAGCAATTCGATGCGGCGGCGATTGTTATCGAGCAGCGGGGCCAGACGGCGACGAATGCCGATGTTGATGCGCATGCGCGGGTCGGCGCTGTAGGCGAGGTACATGTAGTCGCGCTCGTCGTCGCTGACCATTTCCAGGGTGAGCTCATCATGATTGCGAAGGAACAGGCCCCACTGACAGTTGCCGGGAATGGGCGGCGTCTGGCTCATGATTTCTGTGATGGGAAGGCGGTCTTCCTGGCGGAGCGCCATGTATATGCGCGGCATCAGCGGGAAGTGAAAGGCCATGTGACATTCATCCCCATCGGCAAAGTAGGGGCGAACGTCAGCGGGCCACTGGTTGGCCTCGGCGAGAATGATGCGATTTTCGTAATGGGCGTCGATCTCGGCTCGAATCTTCTTCATGACGGCGTGAGTTTCGGGAAGATTTTCGCAGCTGGTGCCGTCGCGCTCGACCAGGTAGGGAATGGCGTCAATGCGCAGCGCATCCACGCCCATATCGAGCCAGAATCGCATGACGCGCAGGACTTCTTCCAGCACCAGCGGATTGTCGTAGTTCAGGTCCGGCTGATGGGAGAAGAAGCGATGCCAGTAGTAAGCCTTGGCGATGGGGTCCCAGGTCCAGTTGGACTTTTCCGTGTCGGTAAAGATGATACGCGCGTCTTTATATTTTTCGGCGGTGTCGCTCCACACGTAGTAGTCGCGCTCGGGCGATCCCGGAGGCGCGAGGCGAGCGCGCTGGAACCAGGCATGCTGATCGGAGGTGTGGTTGACGACCAGCTCGATCATGACCTGCAAGCCGCGGTCGTGGGCGGCGCGCAGAAAGGCCTGAAAATCCTCCAGCGTGCCGTAGCTGGGATGCACGGTCATGTAGTCGGCGATGTCGTAGCCGTCGTCGCGCAACGGCGACGCAAAGAAAGGCAGCAGCCAGATGCAGGTGATGCCCAGCTCCTGCAGGTAATCCAGTTTGCTCAAAAGCCCCTGGAAATCGCCGATGCCGTCGTTGTTGGCATCTGCAAACGCCTTGACGTGCAGCTCATAAATGATGGCGTCTTTGTACCAGAGAGGATCGAGGGCGCTGCCTGGCTGCTTCAACGTGGTGTTCCTCGTGGTATCGTGCATAGTTTGCAGGGGCTAAAGCCCGTCCTGTTTTTTCCTTACTTGCGGCCCGACTGAAGTCGGGCCCTGATACAAAGCGCGACGATCTGGCATTTTTCCGCAGTCTGTGAAGCAGCGCCCCATGAAAGCCGGGCTAATGCAATCCGTTTCTCGGCCAATCTAAATCCTTACTTACGGCCCGACTAAAGTCGGGCCCTGATACGAAGCGCGACGATCTGGCATTTTTCCGCAGCCTGTAAAGCAGCGCCCCTTGAAAGCCGGGTTGATGCA
>JAJYVR010000151.1 GCA_021791935.1 Acidobacteriota bacterium | reverse complement strand
CTCCGGTGAAGGCGTGCAGCAGGCATTGCTCAAGATCCTCGAAGGTACCGTCGCCAACGTTCCTCCGCAAGGCGGACGCAAGCATCCTCATCAGGAATTCACCCCGGTCGACACCACCAACATTCTGTTCATCTGTGGCGGAGCGTTTGTCGGCCTGGAACGCGTCATTGGCCGCCGCGCCGGCAAGAAGGCGCTCGGCTTCAAGGCCATTTCCGACCGCGACGGTCAGCCGGCCAACATGGTTCCTTCCTTGCGCGACACAGAATTGCTGCGCCAGACCGAGCCGCAGGACTTGATCAAGTTCGGCCTGATTCCGGAGTTTGTCGGACGTCTGCCCGTGATCGGCATTCTGGACGAACTGGACGAGGCGGCGCTGGTGGAAATCCTGGTGAAGCCGCGCAACGCCATCATGAAGCAGTATCAGCGCATGTTCGAGTATGAAAACGTGCGCCTCACCTTCAGCCCGGATGCGATCGCGGCCATCGCGCGCGAAGCCCTGCATCGCAAGGTGGGAGCGCGCGGACTGCGCATGATCCTTGAGGAATTGATGCTCGATCTGATGTATCACCTGCCCAGCAACAAGAAGGTGAGGGAGATCGAGATCACGGCGGAGATGGTCAAGAAACGCGATCTTTCCGTCACCCTGCTGGAAAAGGCCGGATAGCGCGTCGACCCAATTGGGGCGTGTTTACCACAAAGCTAGACCCCGGACTTTAGAGCATTTTCAAATCAAGTGTGAACAAAACTCTGGGGGCCCCATCTTTGTGCGCCTCTTGCACAAAGGGTGGGAGAGCACGACTCTTTCCCCGACTGTCAACACCATGACCGAAAATTCTCTGACCCGGGGATGAGAAGCCCCAGAATATGCCTTCAGGTGCCGCTGTTTCCTCCCCTTTACGGCCCGAACTGGGTCACAAACAGCTCATTCACCTTGTTCGCATTGATAAAGCCAGGGAACGCGCCAGTCGTGGTCCCGGCTACGTAGGCGTGGTTCTGGCTGTCGGTCGCGACAAACGTCAGTGCGCCCAACGTGGTTGAGTCCTTGGCCAGGTCTTCTCCAGTGCCGAATTGTTGCAGCCAGACTCCAGCGCCGCCCCCATTCAGCTTCGCCAGAAAAACATCGTCCGTTTTCGGCGGGTTGGAACTGGAGAAGAAAGGATTCAACATATTGCCCGTCATCAGCACGTTGCCGGCAGTGTCCGTCGCCAGGTTGCCGGGAATACAGGTTTGGGCAGCGCCAAATTCCTGTTTCCACTGCTGGGCGCCGGTACCGTTTGCCAGGCTGGCGATCACGCACTGATTGTAGCCGGTGCTGTCGTCCACTCCACCAAGCAAGACGTCGCCCTGGGCATCGACCGCGACTTGCGTATAGGTCAGCATCTGGCCGCCGAATGGCGAGTAGGTCTCAGGCAACTGCTGCCACATCGTGTTGCCGGTCGTACCATCGAGCTTCGCAACCATGTAGGTAGTCGAGTTGGAACTCCCCGGGCCCGGAAATCCGCCTACCGCGATCACATTGCCCTGGCTATCGACGGCGACACCGGTCGTTTCATAATTGAAGCTGGTGGCATTGTAAGCCTGTTTCCAAATCGTTGAGCCGGTGGCGCCACTCAATTTGGCGACGTAGCCGCCTTCGGTGTAACCGTCGCTGAAACCGGCTTGCTCCGTCTCCCCGACCACGATCGCGTTGCCCTGAGCGTCCACGGCGAGGCCGTTGGCCTGGCTCGATCCGGTGGATGGAAATTGCTGGATCCATACCGTCTGTCCAGAGGGGTTCAACTTGATGACAACGCTCTGCTCAGTCCCTGCGTTATTCGTAAATCCGGAGAAGGCGCCTGTCGTTGCGCCGGCAACGAAAATGTTTCCCTGCGCATCGGTGGCGATAGCGCTGGGAAAATCTCCGGAACCTGTGCCGAATTGCTCGGTCCACAGGCGATTGCCGGAGCCGTCGAACTTTACCACCGCAATTTGAGCGGACCCGTTATTGGAAAATCCTGGGAACGCGCCATAGGTTTTGTCCAGAACGACGACATTTCCCTGGGGGTCGGTGGCGATCCCGTATGCTGTATCTCCATTGTGAGAGGGGCGGCCGGTCGAAACGTAGCCGGTGCCGTATTGCTGCAGCCATCCCTGCGTGGAAGCGGTCGGGAACGTTACGGTGTCGACTGGAGGAGGCCCTGCCGGGTGGTACAGGCCATTGTTGCAGCCCGCCAGGCCGATCGCCAGGGGAAAAACCAGCGCTGCCTGCGCGACATACTTGTGTGACACCCAATTGCGGCGCATGTTGGCATACCTCCAAAACAGCACATTTGCACGGAAATTCGACGCGCAGAATTGCGAAAGGTCAACGTATTTCGACGGCTTTTTTGCGCGCAGTTTCCCTGGATGTATCTTGGAATCAGGACGCTGCGTCGTTTGAAGATCCAAGTGCATCCAAAACTTATGCAAACCACAGAAGATATATCCGCGACCACGCGGCAGCTTGGCAACTCCGACCTGCATATCGCCGCCATCGGCTTTGGAGCCTGGGCCATCGGCGGCGGCGACTGGCAGTTTAGCTGGGGCGCGCAGGACGACAACGACTCCGTCGCCGCGATCCATCGCGCCCTCGACCTTGGCATCAACTGGATCGATACCGCGGCCGTCTATGGCCTCGGGCATTCCGAGGAAGTGGTGGCCCGCGCCCTCGAAGGTCGGCAGCAGAAGCCCTACGTCTTTACCAAATGCTCGATGATTTGGAGCAGGAAATCCGGGCAGGCGAAGGAGGAAATTCACCGCAGCCTGAAGCGCGATTCCATCCGCAAAGAACTTGAGGCGAGTCTGCGCCGCCTGAGGATGGACGCAATCGATCTCTATCAGATCCACTGGCCCGATCCCGAAGATCAGATTGAGGAGGGTTGGGAGACCTTGGCGGAGTTGAAGCAGGAGGGCAAGGTTCGCTACATCGGCGTATCGAATTTTTCCATCGCGCAAATGGAGCGCATCTCGAAGATCGCGCCCATTACCTCATTGCAGCCGCCCTACTCCATGCTGAATCGAGGCGTCGAACAGGAAATTCTTCCGTATTGTCAGCAACACAATATCGGCGTCGTCAATTACTCGCCCATGGTCTCCGGCCTGCTGACCGGCGCAATGACCAAGGAGCGCGTCGCCCAGTTTCCGCAAGACGATTGGCGTCGTAACAATGCCCGCTTTCAGGAGCCGCAACTCAGCCGCAATCTGAAGCTGGTGGAACTGCTGCGGGAAATCGGCAACGCGCATGGCCGCTCTCCCGGAGAAGTTGCCATCGCCTGGACGCTGCGTCAACCTGCCGTCACCGCCGCCATCGTCGGCGCGCGCAATGCGCGGCAAGTGGATGGCATCATCGGTGCTGCAACCTTTAGGCTTCAGTTGGATGAGATTGTTCGCATTGAAGACTTTCTGACGGCGAACCCCGTTCCGGCCAAGCCAAAGTAATCATCGGGCCCATCCTCGCGGGTCGCCGCGGCGACCGACGAGGATGGAAAAAATTGGTCCATTCCAATCGGGCCGGACCAGGAAGCGGAATATCCTCAATATCGACATGTCAAAAACTGCCAGCATTCAACAGAACACCGCTCATCGCCTCATTGGCGTTCACCTCTCCACCACCGGCGGCGTTGCGAATGCAGTTCGCCGCGCCTCCGCAATCGGCGCCAACACGTTGCAGATTTTTTCTTCCAGCCCGCGCATGTGGCGCGCCTCGAAGATCGCTGCCGAGCAATCCAGCGCAACTCGCGCCGCCAGAGAAGAATTGGGCGTGGGTCCGCTCGTGGTCCATACCAGCTACCTCGTCAACCTCTGTAGCCAGTCGCAAGATATCCGCGAAAAATCCGTGCAGGCCTTTCGCGGCGAAATCGAACGCGCGCTGGCCCTGGGCGCGGAATACCTCGTTGTCCATCCCGGCTCCTACCGTGGCATGACGCGGCAACAAGGCTTGCAATTGGCGACAGAATCCATTCAGCAAGCCATTGCCGGGCTGCCCTGGCAGCAGACGCTCTTTCATATCCTGATCGAAAACACGGCAGGCGCGGAACATTCGCTCGGCGGCTCGTTTGAGCAGGTGGCGGAACTGATCGAGCATCTTCGTCCGCATGCTCCCGTGGCGGCATGTCTCGACACCTGCCACACCCACGTCTCCGGCTATGACATTGTCAGCGAGACCGGATGGGCCGAGACCATGGCGCAGATCGAGCGTACCATCGGCTGCGAGAATGTCCGCGTGTGGCATTGCAACGACGCCAAGGCCGTATGCGGATCGAAGCTCGACCGCCATGAACACATCGGGGAAGGGAAGATCGGACTGGATCCGTTTCGCCGTCTATTGCGCGAACCACAATTCGCCCTCGCCGCCTTCATCGCCGAAACGCCCGTCGATGCTCCCGGCGATGAAGAACGCAACGTCCTGGCGCTGAAAAATATGCTGGCATAGGGGCCTGGTTCGTCCCCTGCAAAGGCGTGGAAGCGGAATCAGATGGTTTGCGCGACTAGCTTCCATGCGGAAGACAGATCCGGAACTTCATCGGCGGCAGGAGAGTCCGGCTTCGACAGCGCGGCGATGAACTGGTCGGGCGGCATGGGGCGACCGAGTAGAAACCCTTGCAATGAATCGCATCCCAGGCGGGTGAGGAACTCCTGCTGCCCGGTGGTCTCAACGCCTTCAGCGACCACCTTCAAGTTCAGCGATTTGCCGAGCGCGACAATTGCGGAGACGATGGCAGCATCCTCGCCGTCCTTCGCCAGACCGCGGACGAACCCGCGATCGATTTTCAGCTCGCTGGCCGGCAGCCGCTTCAGATAGAGCAGGCTCGAGTAGCCTGTCCCGAAATCGTCGATGGAGATATTGACTCCCATGCTGTAGATCTGCTGCAGGATCGCCATGCTAGTGTCGACATCTCGCATGGCGGTCGATTCCGTTACTTCCAGCGTCAGGCAGCGAGGCTCCACCCCATGGCGCCGCAGCGTGTCCCGCAACATTTGGATCAGTCCCGTATGGCCGAATTGCAGCGGCGACAAGTTGACCGCTATGCTCCAGTTTTCACTGCCAAACTGTCGCCATTCGCTCATCTGGCGGCAGGCTTCATCCAGCACCCATTCTCCGATAGGTACGATCAGGCCGCTCTTTTCCGCCATAGGGATAAAGTCGTTCGGAGGAACCAGTCCGCGCGTGGGATGTTGCCAACGCACCAGGGCCTCCGCGCCCATCAGCTTTCGGTTGGCCGCGTCGAACTTCGGCTGGTAGTACACAACCAACTCATGCCGTTCCAGCGCCAGATGCAGGTCGTGCAGCAACTGCAGTTGCTCCTGGGCATCGGCGTTCATGCTGGTTTCAAAAAAACAATAGCAATTGCGTCCCATTTCCTTGGCGTGATACATCGCGGCGTCGGCGTCCTTCAGCAGATCGCGGCGTCCGTCGGCGCCAGGGTAAATGGCGATGCCGATGCTGGCCGACACCCGCAGCTCTAGTTCTCCGATCGTGAAGGGTTGCCGAATCGCCGTGACCAGCTTGTCGGCGACGGCGGCCGCATCCGCAGGTTCGTCCGCGTCCAGCAAGACCACAAATTCGTCGCCTCCGATTCGCGCAATCGTATCGCGGGCCCGGATGCAGGCGCGGATGCGCTGTGCCACTTCCACCAGCAAACGGTCCCCGATGGAGTGGCCAAAAGAGTCGTTGACCGCCTTAAAGCCGTCCAGATCCAGGAACAGCACGGAAAATCGGCCATGGTAACGTTTGGCGTTTTCGGTTGCCTGGTGAAGCCGGTCTTCCAGCAAAATGCGGTTGGGCAATTTTGTAAGACCGTCGTGCATTGCCAGGTGGGTCAACTCCTGGTTGGCTTCGGCAAGCGACGCCGCCAGGACGGCGGTGCGCGACTCCATCCTTGCATCCAGCACGGAAACAATCAATGCGATCAACAGCCCGGCCAGGCTGGAAACGATGATCAGCAGGGCCAGCCAGTTGTTGCTGACGCCGGTGTCGATGGCGTTGCAACGACTGCCACGCTGGAAATGCGCTGCCGCCATCCCAACGTAATGCATCCCGGCAATCGCGAGACCCATGACAATCGCCGCGCCAGCCCGAAGGAGTTTGACCTGGGCCGAGTCCTTGCGCAGCCTGAAGGCCATCCAGAGCGCTGCTCCCGAGGCGTCCACTGCGATCAGCAGCGACAGAATCACCAAGGATGGCGAGTACTCAATTCCCGGCGTCATGCGCATCGCCGCCATGCCCGTGTAATGCATGCCGGCCACGCCCGCGCCCATCAGCAGCGCGCCCCCGGTCAGCCGCGTCCATGGCAGTTCCTCCTGGCACACCAGCCACAAAGCGAAGGCAGAGGAGGCCAGGGCAATCGCAAGAGAGAGCAAAGTGATCCAAGGGTCATAGCCCATTGCCATAGGGAAACTGACGGCCAACATTCCAATAAAATGCATGGACCAGATGCCTGTTCCCATGGCAAATGCGCCTCCGGCCAGCCACCAGCGCATCGCCCGGCCCTGAGCGGCGGAAATGCGCGCGGCCATGTCCAGCGCGGTGTACGACGCGAGAATGGCTACCAGCACAGAAAATAGAACAAGGACGCTGTTGTAATGACCGACAAGCATTTCGTCTCCTTGCTCAAACCGCCGAGGATCTCCCGCCTGGATGGCGAGAGTTGCCCGATGCTTCCATCCTGCCAGAAGGTTGGCTTTCTTCCACGGATATCGGCAGCGCCGACAAAACTTTAGTTTTCTCGTCATTATGCGCGAATTACGACGCAGCGACAGAGATTGCCGCCCTCCGTTCCGGTTAAGCGCGTCAGGATTCCCCCTGACAGCTTTCCATTCTTCCGGCACATGTCGCATGCATCGATCAATGGCGCAAGAGCAAGTTCCGCCCATCAGAGCGTCCCACGTTTAGAATCAAACCAGCATGTCAAAGAACGAACCCAGCCAGCCGACGGCCCCAGCGGCCACCGACCGTACCCCTCGCTATAGCCCCGCCGAAATAGAACCGCGTTGGCAGGCGCTGTGGGACGCGCAACCGGACCTTTACGCCGCTGGGCCGCCCACCAGCGGCAAGCAGAAATACTATGTGCTGGAGATGTTGCCGTATCCGTCCGGCCAGCTTCACATGGGGCACGTGCGCAACTACGCCATCGGCGATGCGCTGGCGCGGCACATGTGGATGCGCGGTTACAACGTGCTGCACCCCATGGGCTGGGATGCCTTCGGTTTGCCCGCGGAAAACGCGGCGCTCAAAAACAACACGCCTCCGCGAGACTGGACATTGGCGAACATCGCCGCCATGCGCGGCCAGATGAAGCGCCTCGGCTTGAGTTACGACTGGCAGCGCGAAGTCACCACCTGCCTGCCCGACTATTACCGCTGGAACCAGTGGTTCTTTCTGAAGATGTATGAGCGCGGCCTGGCGTATCGCAAGAACAGCAAGGTGAACTGGTGCCCGCAATGCGCCACCGTCCTGGCCAATGAGCAGGTGGTGAACGGCTGTTGCTGGCGGCATGAGGAAACCGTCGTCGAGCAGCGCGAACTGGAGCAATGGTTTCTCCGCATCACGAACTATGCCGACGAGCTGCTGCGCGACCTGGACAAGCTGGACGGCTGGCCGGAAAAAGTTCGCACCATGCAGCGCAATTGGATTGGCCGCAGCGAAGGCGCAGCGGTCGACTTTGCTGTGATTCCGAAAGATGAAGATCGCCGCGGGCCGCGCTATGCGCCGGTGCAACTGAACCTGACGGAAACCATGTTGCAGCCAACGCCGGACCGAGAGAAAATTACGGTCTTCACCACCCGAATCGACACCATTTACGGCGCGACATCGCTGCTGCTGGCCCCCGAGCATCCCTTGGTCGCACAATTTTCTACAGACAACCCCGAACTGAGCAAGAAAGTTCGCGAGTTGCTGGAAGAACAGAAAACTGCGAAGGAAAAAGGCGACTTGGCGGCCCTCGCAAAAGAGGGCGTCGCCACCGGACGCTTTGCGACCAATCCTTTTACCCAGGAAGCGGTCCCCATCTGGGTCGCCAACTATGTGTTGATGGACTACGGCGCCGGCGCCGTCATGTCCGTGCCCGCGCACGATGAACGCGACTTTGAATTTGCGAAAAAATTCGGCCTGGAATTGAAGATCGTCGTATTGCCGCGCCACGCCGATGAAGGCGAAAAGGGCAACGCGGAGCCACTGTTGCCGTATACGCATGAAGACAGCCTGCTCATCAACTCCGGCGAGTTTACCGGTCTGGGATGCCAGGAAGCGCAGCAAAAAATGGCAGCCTTCGCGGAGCAGCATGGATTTGGCGAGGCTTCCACGACATTCCGGCTGAAAGATTGG